>JAHJUF010000432.1 GCA_018829095.1 Pseudomonadota bacterium
ACGAGAGGACCGGAATGGACGAACCAATGGTGTTCCAGTTGTCGCGCCAGCGGCATAGCAGGGTAGCTATGTTCGGAAAGGATAACCGCTGAAAGCATCTAAGCGGGAAGCCAACCTCAAGACTAGATATCCCTCCGCTTCGGCGGACTGAAGACCCCTCGTAGACTACGAGGTTGATAGGCCGGGTGTGCAAGTGCAGTAATGTACTCAGCTTACCGGTACTAATCGGTCGTGAGGCTTGGCCACAATACCCCGCAGACGGTCAAAAACGCTTGATTGTGCCCATACCGGATTGTATGTAACAGCTGAATCAGGTTTTCGGTGGCTATAGCGAAGAGGTCACACCCGTTCCCATCTCGAACACGGAAGTTAAGCTCTTCAGCGCCGATGGTACTGCCAGGGCAGCTTGGTGGGAGAGTAGGTCGCCGCCGAAATTTTTTATAAAAGCCCGGACCCCTTATGGGGTCCGGGCTTTTTTTTGTCCGAATTTCCTGGTATCTCCTTTCCTATCCTTATCCCCTCTTCCGGAGCCACCATGTCAAAACAAGCCCCTTCTGTTATTTTCGCCCTGGATGTGCCCACGGCCACCGAGGCCCTGGCCTGGGTGGACCGCCTTTCCCCGGACATCGGCTGGTACAAGGTGGGGCTGGAACTGTTCGTGGCCGAAGGCCCGGCCCTGGTGCAGGAACTGAAAAGTCGCGGTGTCCGGGTTTTCCTGGACCTGAAGCTGCTGGACATTCCCGCCACGGTGAAAAGGACCATGGACCGCATCGCGGCCCTGGGGGTGGACCTGGCCACCGTGCACGTCACCGGCGGCCCCGAGATGCTTGCCGCTGCCCGGGAGGGTGCGGGCGGCCAGGTGAAGGTCGTGGCCGTGACCCTTTTGACCAGTATGGCGGCCGGGCCGGGGGAGGAAGCAAAAACCCTGGTCCTGTCCCGGGCCCGCATGGCGAACGATGCCGGTTTGTCCGGGGTTGTCTGCTCGGGCTTGGAGGTTGGGGCGATGAAGAAGGCTTATCCTGGCCTGCTGGCGGTATGCCCCGGAATCCGTCCGGCTGCGGACCGGGGCCGGGACGACCAGAAGCGGGTGGTTACCGCCGGCCAGGCCGCTGCTGCCGGCGCGGATTTTTTGGTGGTGGGCCGCCCCATCCGGGATGCCGCAGAACCATTGGAAATTGTAGGAAAAATGATGGAAGAGATCCGCCGGGCCACGGGCTGAAGATTAGAAGGCCCGGGCTAGCCACAGGAAGAGAAGCAGGGCGGCCAGAATCAGGGCCCCCAGGGTCTGGCGGGGCGTGAATCGAGGAGGTCGGGAGAATTCCAAGGCAAATCCCTGGGAGGAAACGGGGGAAGCTCTCTTGCGGCAAGAGAAGGCTTCCCCCGTTTTTTTGTCATTGGAAGCGGGGAGTCCGAAAGGCGGGGTCCGCTTCTTGTCGTACCCATTGACCCCATAAGCAGGCCACGAGAAAATCCCTCCTGCCCCCCCTTTGTCAAAAAAGGGGAACCCGCTTCGGGTTTTGCTCGCTCAAGACGGGCCCTTGTGTATGGGCTGTCTATTCCCTGAAACGGTATCAATCCTCGCGGTCCAGGCCGAATTCGGTGTGGAGGATGCGGGTGGCAAGCTCGGCGTACTTCAGTTCCACCACGCAGGACACGCGGATCTCGGAGGTGGAGATCATCATGATGTTCACGCCCTCGTCGGCCAGGGCCCGGAACATGCGGGCGGCCACGCCGGAGTGGCTCTTCATGCCCACGCCGGTGATGGAGACCTTTGCGATGTCGGTGTCCCCGGCCACGTCCTCGGCCCCGATCTCGGCAGCCACCTTCTTCACCACCTCCAGGGTCCTCTTGTAGTCCGCGCCCCCCACGGTGAAGGTGATGTCCGTCATGTTGCCGGAACGGGTGTTCTGGATGATCATGTCCACCGAGATGCCGGCATCGGCCACGGCCTGGAAGACCTGGGCGGCGATGCCCGGGCGGTCGGGCACCTTGGTGACGGTGATGCGCGCGTCGCTTTTGGCCAGCGTGACACCGGCCACCACCATGCGTTCCATGTCCTTGTCCTCGTTGACCACCATGGTTCCTTCCTCCTCGTTGAACGATGAACGCACGTGCACGGGCACGCCGTATTTTTTGGCGAACTCCACCGAACGGATCTGGAGGACCTTGGCCCCCAGGCCGGACATCTCCAGCATGACATCATGGGTGATGGTGGAAAGCTTTTTCGCTTTGGGCACCACGTTGGGATCGGCAGTGTAGACCCCGTCCACGTCCGTGTAGATCTCGCACACGTCGGCTTGGATGGCCGCAGCGATGGCCACGGCGGAGGTGTCCGACCCCCCCCGACCCAGGGTGGTGATGTTGCCGCCCGGGTCCACGCCCTGGAATCCGGCCACCACCACGATTTTCTTCTGATCCAGGAGTTCCTTCACCTGATCCTTGGGGATGTTCACGATACGGGCCGAGCTGTGGGCCGAATCCGTGAGGAGAGGAATCTGATGGCCCAGAATGCTTTGGGCCTTGTATCCCATTTCGGTCAGGGCGATGGCCAGAAGGGCCACGGTGGTCTGTTCGCCCGTGGCCATGAGCACGTCCAGTTCCCGCCGGTTGGGCGAATCGGTGAGGACCTCGGCCATCTGGATGAGGTGGTCCGTGACCCCGGACATGGCCGAGAGGACCACCACCACATCGTTGCCTGCGTCGTAGGTCTTGGCCACCCTTTTGGCCACCTCCCGGATCCGCACAAGATCCCCCACGGAGGTGCCGCCGTATTTCTGGACAATCAGACTCATGATCCACCTCGCAAATCCATGATTCCAGGAAAAAGAGCCGCATGGGAGGGCGCGGCCCATGGGTTTCGGGAATTCCCCCCGGTCTACAGCCGGGGGGGGCCGCCGGAGAGGATGTCCTCTACCAAATCCCGCATGGCTTGTCCAGACGGGAGCAGGGACACCTGGCGCCGGGTTTCCCCGGTCACGGAGATGGCCACCAAAAGGTCCGGTGAAAATCCGGGCTCCCCGGCCAGGTCGGCCCATTCCACGGCGGCCACGGAATCGGGCCCCACCAGGTCCCAGAAACCGATCTCCTCCAGGGCGTAGGGACCGGACAGGCGGTACAGGTCCGCGTGCACCAGGCGCAGGCGTCCGGGGTACTCATTCATCAGGGTGTAGGTGGGGCTCACGACCGGGACGTCCTCCGGCACCCCCAGGCCCCGGGCCAGGCCGCGCACAAAGCAGGTCTTGCCGCTTCCCAGCACCCCGTACAGACCCATAATCGATCCTCCGGGCAGGCGCTCCCCCAGACGGAAGGCGAGATGCATGGTCTGGGCCGGGTCCTGGGTGATGGCCTTGTACATCTGACTGTCGATGGGTTCCATGGGTCAGGCCTGCCGGGGTATGGGGAGCTTGGAAAGGAAGCTGCCCAGGGTTTCTGGGAGTTCCAGGATGAGGTCCCCGGCCAGGTAGCCCACAAGCCCCAGGGTGTCTGCCAGGCGGTCCCCGGCCAGGCCGTGGAGGAACACCGCCAGCCGGGCGGCGGTTTCCGGCGCGTATCCCTGGACCAGGAAACCGGCCGCGATGCCGGTGAGCACGTCTCCCATGCCCCCTGAGGCCATGCCGGGGTTGCCCGTGGTGTTGATCCAGACCTCGCCCCGGGGCAGGGCCACCACCGTGGCCGCGCCCTTCAGCACACACACGCAGCCAAGGTCCGCAGCCAGGCCCCGGGCCCGGCCCAGCCGGTCCGCCTGGACCGCAGCCGGGGAAAGCCCGCAGAGCCGGGCCATTTCCCCGGGGTGGGGCGTGAGGATGGCCGTTGATTTTGCGGCCTGGACCGCTTCCAGGTCCCCGGCCAGGGCGTTCAACCCATCCGCATCCAGGACCATGGGCACAGGGCATTCCCGCACCACCCGGTGCACCATGCGGATGGTTTCCTCGTCCATGCCCAGGCCCGGGCCCAGGGCCAGGCCGTCGCAGGAAGCCGCGAATTCCAGGATTTGGTCCGCTGCCGAGGCGGCGATTCCGCCTCCAAGGGTCTCGTCCAGGGCTAGGGCCATGATTTCCGGGGCCTGGCCCTGGAATCCTGGCACCAGGGACCGGGGTCCGGCCAATGTCACCAGTCCCGCCCCAACGCGCATGGCGGCCAAGGCGGCCATGACAGCGGCCCCGGATTTGCCCGGGGACCCGCCCACCACCAGGAGGCGTCCGGCATCCCCCTTGTGGGCTTCGGGTTTCCGGGGAACCAGGCTGTCCTTCACCCAGTCTTCCGTAAGGGCAAAGTGGGTGGCGCCCACCTGGTCCATGATCATTTTCGGGATGCCGATGTCCACCACCCGGAGCTTCCCGGTATGTTCCTTTCCCGGGTACACCAGGTGCCCCGGCTTGGCCAGGCCGAAGGTGGCCGTGGCCTGGGCCCGGACCGCCGCTCCCAGGATCTGGCCTGTATCAGCTGAAATGCCCGAGGGGATGTCCACGGAAAACACGAATCCGTCCCGGGCGTTCAGGAAGTCCACGGCCAGACGGAACACACCCCGCACCGGGGAGGCCAGGCCCGTGCCCAGGAGGGCGTCGATCCAGACCTGGCGGCGCTCCATCCCCGCCAGCGCCCGGGACAGGGACGCCTCGTCGGCAAGCTCCTCCACCTGTACGCCCATTTTGGGCAAAAGGGCCAGGTTTTCCGCCGCCTCGCCCGTGACTTTTTCAGCTTTGGAAAGCAGAACCACCCGGACGGCCGCCCCGGCTTCGGCCAGGCAGCGGGCCATGACAAAGCCGTCCCCGCCGTTGTTGCCCCGTCCGCACAGGATGCCCACGCTCTTTTGAGCCACATCCGGGACGCATTCCATGAGGAATAGCGTTGCCCCGCGTCCGGCGGACTCCATAAGCACCCGGCCGGGAATCCCGAACCCGGTGATGGTCAGGCGGTCCATCTCCCGCATTTCCCCGGCCGTGGAAAGCCGCATGGGAATTCCCCCCTTGCTGCATTCGGGTTTTTTTTGAAAACAAAAGAATCCGCGTGATCTGCGCCTTCTCTTGAAGCTCTTTTGGTGAAGGCAGCCCCTACAGGCCCCGCACCAGGGCGAGCATCTCCCGCACCGCCCGGTCCATGCCCACCAGGACGGCCCGGGACACGATGGAGTGGCCGATGGAAAACTCCGCGATTTCCGGGATGCCGGAAAAATCCCGGATGTCGGTGTAGCCGATGCCGTGGCCCGCGTGGACCGTGAGGCCCAGGCTGTGGGCTTCCCGGGCGGCCCGGGCGATGCGGGCCATCTCCGTCTTGGCTTGGTCCTCGCCCCGGGCCTCGCAAAACGCGCCGGTGTGCAGTTCCACCACGTCGGCGGAAAGTTCGGCGGCCGCCCGCATCTGTTCCGGTTCCGGGTCCACGAAGAGGCTCGCCTTGATGCCTGCCGCGTGGAGGAATTCAATGGCCCCGGCCACGGTGTCCCGGTTGGCGAGCAGATCCAGGCCTCCCTCGGTGGTGATCTCCTCCCGGGTTTCGGGCACCAGGGTGGCCTGGTGGGGGGCGATTTCTTTCGCCATCTCCAGCATGGCCCGGGAGGGGGCCATCTCCAGGATGAGTTTGGTCCGCACCAGTTGCCGGATGACCCGGGCGTCCCGCTCATTGATGTGCCGCCGGTCCTCCCGGAGGTGGATGACCACCCCATCCGCGCCAGCCAGCTCCACCAGCACCGCCGCTGCCGCCGGGTCGGGGTAGTCCACCCCCCGGGCCTGGCGCAGGGTGGCCACGTGATCCACATTCACCGCCAATTGAGCCATGGTGTTTCCCTCCCTCATCCCGAGCCCGCCCCTTGCAGGTGGCCGCGCCGGGATTTTTTTTGTAGAATGAGACCATGACCCGGCGCGGCCAAAGCCCGGCCGGCCACGGACAGTCTTCCCGGATCGCAGCGATGCGGGAAGGGTTCCCATTCCCATAGCAAAAACAGCGGCCTTGGAGCAACACGATGGGAGAGGAGGGGGCAGAAATGGAGCCTTTTCTGGATAAGGAGAGCGCGGAACACGTTCGTGCCCTCCTGGTTCACGTTCATGAGCCCGTGCGGGTTCTTTTTTTCACCTTGAAAAATCCTACCTCAGCCTGCCGGGATCAGAAGCTCCTCCTGGAGGAATTTTGTGCCCTGTCCGACAATCTCCACCTGGAGATTCATGTCCAGGAGAAGGAGACGGAACTCGCTGAACGCCTGGGGGTGGACAAGGTTCCAGCCACCCTGGTGCAGGGCGGGGGGGATCATGGCATCCGTTTCTTCGGCCTGACCTCCGGCCATGAGTTCGATTCCCTGATCAAAGCCGTAACCCTGGTTTCCTCGGGCGACCCGGGCCTGGACACCGATGCGGCCCGCCTCATTTCCCTGGTGAACCGCCCCGTGCGCCTGGAAGTCATGGTGACCCTCACCTGCCCCTATTGCCCGGAGATGGTTCAGACGGCCCACCGCATTGCCCTGGCCAACCCCAACATCACGGCGGACATGGTGGAGTCCTCGGAGTTCCCCCGCCTGGTCGAGCGCTACGGGGTTCATGGGGTGCCCCGGATGGTCATAAACGGCGTGCCCTCCTTTGAGGGCGTGTACCCGGTCATGGAAACAGCCCTGGAGATCTTAAAGATCGTCCGGCCCGAGGTGTACGACCAGATCGACGCGAAGATCCGGGAGACCCGGGGAGAACGACGCGTCCGGCCGACCAAGGACCGGCACCTCTACGATATCCTCATCGTGGGGGGCGGCCCCGCAGCGCTTTCAGCGGCCATCTATGCCTCCCGCAAGGGCCTGGATACGGCGCTTTTGGCGGAATCCACAGGGGGGCAGATCAGCGGCACGGCCCTGGTGGAGAACTGGCTGGGCACCCCGGCCCTTTCCGGCCGGGAGTTGGCCGCCGCCTTCCGGAACCACGCGGAGCGTTTCGACATCGCCGAGGAATTGGATGTCCGGGTGGACCAGGTGCGGGCCGAAAGGGACATCCTCGTGGCTCTGGCGGCCGACGGGCGGAGCTTTTCCGGCCGAGGACTCATCTGGTGCGCCGGAGCGGCCTACCGGCGGTTGAACGTCCCGGGAGAGGATCGGTTCCTGGGCCGGGGCATCGCCTTTTGCGCCACTTGCGATGCCCCCCTGTACCAGGGCAAGCGGGTGGCCGTAGTGGGGGGCGGCAACTCGGCTTTCACAGCGGCCCGGGATCTGCTCCACTGGGCGCGGGAGATCCACGTCATCAACATCGAACCCGATTTCCAGGCGGACCCCGCCCTGGTGGAGGAGGTGGGGAGCGCGCCCAACGTGAAGTTCCACAAATCCTCCCGGGTCCTGGAATACCTGGGCTCCGGGGCGCTCTCCGGCGTCCGGCTGGAGACCGGGAAGGGGGACTCCGAAAAAACCCTGGACCTGCCCGTGGACGGGGTCTTCCTGGAGATCGGCCTTTCCCCCAACACCCGGCCCGTGGCCGGGCTGGTGGACCTGAACGCCCAGGGGGAGATCCCCGTGAACCGGGACCAGTCCACCGCTGTTCCCGGCTTTTTCGCCGCCGGAGACGCCACGGACGAGCCCCACAAACAGATCATCGTGGCCGCCGCCGCCGGAGCCAAGGCCGCGCTATCGGCCTATGAATTTCTGCGGAAAAGGAAATGATGGAGTGGTAGGATGAAGGTGCTAGAATGAAGGTTGACTGAGCCCCGAAGCCATAACCCCGCGCCTTCGCCAGACCAGCGGGCTCCGGCTGCGTTGTCTGGCGCTGGGGAAGAACCGCCCGGCCGGGGAGAAAAAGGACACCCGTGAATTGGCCGGAGGCGCGGAAGGCCAAACCCCCAGAGACCGCATTGGCTGCCGGAAGGAAGAATACGGATGGGCAGAAAGAAATCCGAAATAGAGGTGGTGTTCAAGGTCAGGTTGATGGGCCGAAAGAGCATATGGCGGATGATTGCCCTGGGCGGCGGCCAGACCCTCGACCATCTCCACGAAGCCATTTTCCAGGCCTTTGACCGGGACGATCCGCACCTTTACTCCTTCTATTTTCCCAAGGCGCGGCTTCGCCCAAGGAGAGGCCCGGAACCCAAGGAATACACGTCCCCCTACGCTCTTGAAAACCCGGACCCTTTTTACACCAAGGGCCTTTTGGACGCCTCCAAGGCGCGGCTCGACGGCCTGGGGCTCCAGGAGGGCCAGACCTTCGAGTATCTTTTCGACTTCGGGGACGAATGGTGGCACGAGCTTTCCGTGGAGGCCATCAATCCCGTGGTCCCAGGCGTGAAGTATCCGGAGATCCGGAAGCGGCAGGGGGTGTCGCCTCCGCAATATGAGTATCCGGAGGATGAGGAGGAGGAATAGGGGCGGAGAACCCTGGCAATCCGTTGAGGCTGTGTCGCAATTCAATCGATAGCAGTTTTTGAAGTGCCTACAAATATATGTTTGCTTAATAATAACAATATGTTATTATCGCAATCCAAACCATGGGGAGGTCATTGGATGGCGATACGATACGGCAGGGACAGGGGCCAGGTCGTGATTTTTCCCGACAGGCTGGATGACTATGTGGGGCCGGACGATCCGGTGCGGGCGTATGACGCCTTTGTGGGCACCCTGGATTTCGCGGCGCTGGGTATTGGGGAGGACCCGCGGAGAACCGGCAACCCCCAGTATGATCCCCGGGCCATGATGAAGCTGCTTTTGTACGGATACTCCTACGGGATATTCAGCTCCCGCAAGCTGGAAAGGGCCGTCCATCACAATGTTTCGTTCATGTGGCTGGTGGGCGGGCTTACGCCGGATCACAAGACCATAGCCGAGTTCAGGCGCAACAACCGGGCCGGTCTCGGGCTGGCTCTGGCCCAGTGCGCCCGGCTTTGCCTGAAGCTCGGGCTGGTGGAAGGCAACATCCTGTTCGTGGACAGCACGAAGATATGGGCCAACGCGGGCAACGGCCAGCAGCACAAAAAGTCCTGGTACGAAGAGCAGTTGAAGCACGTGGAGACCCGCATCGAGGGGATATTGCGCGAAAGCGAGGCCGCGGATCAACAAGAAGCGGGCAAGGGGTCTCTGGTGAAAATGACCAAGGATCTGGCCCGGCAGCGCAACTGGAAGGATACGATCCAAAGGGCCCTGTCGGAGATCGGGGAACGTGGGGAGCGCACCACCGGGAAAAGGGGTTTTCTCCAGAACCCCCATTGCAGGAAATGATGGAGGAAAATCCGGATCATGCCGGGGTACAGATTGAACATGCCCCAGGCGGGAGCCGGGGCGAACAGGGCCACGCCCAGATGTCTTGTGCGCGCCGCCACCAGTTGGGCCAACAATCCCCCCATGGACACTCCGAAAATCAATCGTTGCGAATTGGGGATGTGAGGTTTTTCAGAATCGACGAAGTAAGGAAACGGCCGGCCTTCGGGCTGGACCCGAAAGACAAAAGCCCCGGAGGCCTTGCGGCCCCGGGGCTTTTTGGGGGTTCATCCGGTTGTGTATCTAGTTGCCAAGGCAGGCTTGACAGGGAATCGGTTGGAGCAGACCCCCCCTTTTTCAAGGGGGAGGCAATCAAGGCTGATGGAGATGCAACAAGTCCAAAATTAACCAAAATCGTCATTCCTGCGAAGGCCGGAATCCAGTTTTTTCAAGGTGTTACAAAAGCCCTGGATCCCGACCCTCGCCGGGATGACGACTTGTTGCATCTTTATCAAGACTGGGTCGTAAAAAGAAAGGTCCCCGAACTCCGGAACAAAGGTGTCCCTGGGCACCCTCGCCGGGTTTACGGTTTCCGTTTCCGGAAAAAGAGTTCGTTCCACGAAGTCCGCGTTTCACGAAATCACGAAACCGTGCTGGACGCCAGGGGGTGGAGAGCTGGAAAAACCGTGGGTTTCGGGTCTGATCCCTTTTTCCGCTATCTGGTTCTTGGAGGGGACCTGACGTCGGCCTTTCGGCCGGCGCCAGGGCAGGACCAGGAGGGGCGCGCATCCGCGCGCTCAACGGAGGGGGAGAAGGAGGGCGGCTCCCCCCATCGGGGGGAGTGGGGAAAATGGGGGTTTTGAAAAATGCATGGGTTCCTCAAAAGTCATCAGATGATCTTTTCCATCACCTGTTCCAGTAGAAGCATGGAGATCAGTTCCCATCCCGAGGAGTCGGCCACCAGGTTGGCGCCTTCTCCCTGGAAGTGGTATCCCTCGCACAGGGCCATGATCTCGGGGTGCTCGGCCCGGAGAGTGTCGAGCATGCTTTCCGCGTTGTTTTCCGGCGCTACGGCCCGGATGGCGTCAATCACCGCGATCTTGCCGTCGGGGGTGAACCGTATGGCCTGGTCTTCCAGCGTCAGGGTGTAAGCAGCGGTCATGCTCCATCTCCTTTGGAGGTTGATCTCTGATGGTGACATTGATCTTATCCCCCCCCATGCTCGGGCTGAATACCATCAATGCTGTATTAGACGTAGGGGATGAACGTATTGTTTCACGGGTAACATAGGTAGGGAGGAGGGGGTGGAGGGAAGGGGGGGGATGGAGTGCGCCCCAGGGAAGGGCCGCCAGGATTTCCGCTGGTTTGTTCGTGGCGGGATGGCAGCCGGAACTTCCCGGCCCGGCCCGGAAACCGTAGGTGGATCATGGGAGAACAGGGGGGCCTTTCCCCCGGTACCCACCCATCCCGGGCATGGGGGACGCCCCGAAAAACAAAAAGCCGCCTTGCGGCGGCTTTTCGGGGGAAATGAAGGGTCCCTACATCTTGGACAGGGCCCGGTCCATGGATTTTTTGAGGTCGGTCCAGGCTTGGTCCACGCCTTTCCTGATCTCGGCCCAGGCCTCGGTGGAGGCCCGGCGCAGGCGGTCCAGGTTGTGACGCAGGTCCTGTTTCCTCTCCTCCAGGATCTCGATTCGGGCGTAGAGCTCCTCCCGGGCGCCGGCGGCGGCCTTGGCCATCTTGGCCTTCAATTCCTGGATCTTGACCTCGTAGCCGTCCAGTTCCGCAGCCAGCTTTTTTTCGTAGGTCTCGCGCTCGCTCATGGATGATCCTCCCCCTTTGGGTTTCGGTTGACCATCTTCCATCCCACCCACACACCAGCGGACCCTTTTAGCATAAATCGTTTTTCGCCCCAGGTCCAGATGGCGTTTTCGTGGGCCATCCCCCTATTGTGCCCACTTTTTCAAGAGGATGGGTCCTTCCCCAGCCATTCCCAGGCCTCCTGCTCCCGGGATGGGGGGAAGGCCCGGACTCGGCCCTTGAGAAAAAGGGAGGCCTTTTGGGTAAAGTAGTCCGCCCAGGGCCCATCGTCCAGGACCGCCAAGCGTTTCAGCTTTTGGTTGTACTTCCTGCCCCGGGCCAGGTCCAACAGGCCAAAACGCATATCCAGACCCTGGAAATCCCGGAGGTCCAGAAGCACGGACAGGCCGTTGCTTTCCTTCAGGGATTTCTCCAGGACAGAGGAAAAGCGCCGGTAGTCTTCCCTGGAGAGCTTTCCCTCCAGGCGGAAACCGGCCGTGCCGGCCGGGGTTTCGGGGATTTTACGGAACATGCCTGTGTCCGGTTGCGTTGAAAGGGAATCAGCGGTTTTCGGTTCTGTCGGCAAAAGGCGGGGCGCCGGGCAAACTCATCCTGTCCCAATACACGATCAAGGCTGATCCGGCTTTCACAAACTTCTGCCCAGATGAAGCATTGGGGTCAAGGCTCCCAGACACCCTCCACGGCTGTGGAACAACGGGAGCTCCTTCCTCCGGGGGCCAGGCGGTTTTCCGCCAGGTCCAGGCCAGGCCAGGACCAGCTCCCTGCATTGAGGGCAACAGCTGTTTTCGTGGCCCGGGCCCGGGATATCGCCCTTGGTGATCCACACATTTTTCAGCCCCTGCTCACGGATCTCCCATTTTTTCATAGAACAGGGTTTCGCGCATGGCATTTTTTCCCTGACGGGCAAACGGATGGAACGGATTGAAAAGGCGGCCATTGGTTGGAGGGTCCTCCTCCGGCCGGGCGGCCTTCACCCCAGGAGCCCATCAGGTGTTTATACCCTGCTCAATACATGCTTTTGCCCATTTACCCATCCGCCCAATCGTGGTTCCGTATTACCATGAGAGTCTGAAATACCCCCGCAGCCAGCTTGTGGAAAGAGGGGCGAACGCTGCCCCCGCCGTTTCCCGGGGAAGGAAAGAGGTGATCCCATGGCGCAAAATTTTCGTATCATCCGGCAAGGAAGCGGCCAGAGCTTTCGTTTTTCCCTGGTGGGGGATTTTGATTCCCTGTCGGCCATCGAGCTGGCCGACGCCCTGGGGAATACCGGGGAAGCCGAGCGGGTGGTGGTCTGCACGAGCTGCCTGGGAGGCATCGAGCCCGGGGGCGTCCTGGCCCTGGGCCGCCGCCTGGCTACCCGGGACCGGTCATTGGGGGAGGTCCTCTTCACGGGGTGGAGGGCCGACATACTGGCCCCTCCCGGGAGCACCGTGTTCCACGTGTGACGGGAAAACTCCCCCGGCCGGAAGGGGCGGCCCGGTTTGCATAACGCCGGGGGTGCCCTGAGGCTCCTTCCCTGTCCCGTTTTTCATCCGTCCAAAGCTTCCCCTCCTTGCCCATTTTTCCCGCCAGACATCCGGGCTTTCCCCATAATGATGGCCTCGTAAAAAGGTCGAAAAGCTAAGCCCTGCGTCATTCCAGAGAAAGCGGGGATCCCTTTTTTCAATTGGCTATGGATCTCCGCTTTCACTGGGATGACAAACATTTTGGCTTTTTTCGAATCCATCAATAATGAGGCAATGGGGCAGGATTCCTGTCGAATCCCCGGTCCGTGTTCCGGCCAATCCTCTTTACTAGCCGGTTGGGATATGATAACTATAAAAATTACCGAACGACAGTGCGAATCTCATCCGGTTTTGCCCTATCGGGAGATGGCTTTTTTCTGGACGGCGACTCACCGGAAGGTTTCAGGCATGCCTAAGAAAATCCGGGTTGTGCTGGCCGAGGATCATGCCATTCTTCGGGCTGGCCTGAAAAGTCTGCTCACCTCCGAGGGGAGCTACGAGGTGGTGGGTGAAGGCCGGGACGGGCTCGACGCCATCCGCGTTGTGGAAGGCACCAAGCCGGACCTCCTGCTCCTGGACCTTTCCATGCCCAGGATGAACGGCATCGGGGCCATCAAGGAGATCAAGAAGAGCTCCCCCAAAACCAGGATCCTGGTCCTTACGGTCCAGCGCACCGAGGAGTACATCCTGGAGGCGTTCCGGTCCGGGGCGGACGGCTACTGCCTGAAGGACGACAGCCACAACGAGCTCATGATGGCCATTGAAAGCGTTCTGGCCAACAAACGCTACCTCTCCCCCGGCATCTCCGAGAAGGTGCTCCAGGGTTACATCGAGGGCCGTCAGACCCTGAAGACCACCACGAGTTGGGACAGCCTGACCCAGCGGGAAAGGGAGGTCCTGAAGCTCATCGGGGAAGGCTACAAGAACAAGTCCATCGCCGACTACCTTTGTATCAGCCCCAAGACCGTGGAAAAGCACCGGGCCAACATCATGGCCAAGCTGGACCTGCACAACGCCTCGGCCCTCACCGCCTACGCCATCGACAAGGGGCTGGTGGACCGCTGACGCCCGGGGAGGCGAAAAGAAAAAAGCCCGCCGGGTGAAGGGGATTTGCCCTTCATCCGGCGGGCCTTTTTTTCGGCTATCCCCCCCCCAAAAAAACCGGTCAGGCGGACGTGGCCAAAGCCTGGACCGTCTGGCCGGGCCACCAGGCCCGGACCGTGGCGCCCCGTCCCGCCGAGGAGCGCACCGCGAACACGCCCCCCGAACGCTCGGTCCTTTCCCGCATGCTGGAAAGACCCATTCCGGTTTTCGCGGAATCCGGGTCAAAGCCCCGACCGTCGTCGGTCACGGAGAATTCCAGGTGGCCTCCGCTCTTTTTCAGGACCACCCGGATGTTCCTGGCTCCCGCGTGCTTGGACGCATTGTTCAAGGATTCCTGGAGCAGACGATAGATGATGACCTTGAGGAGTTCCGGGACCTCTTCCTCTTCCACCAGGACTTCCCGGTGGATCTCGATCCCCCCAATGGCCTCCGCGAATTCCCGGGTGAACCAACGGATGGTGGCCAGGATTCCCAGGTCGTCCAGGACGGCGGGCCGGAGGCTCGCGCAGATGCGGCGGGTTTCGTTGATGTTTTCCGCCAGCCGCTGGGCGGCCTTTTCCAGCCCCTTCAGGAGGTCTTTGTCCTTGGACCCCTGCTGGATCAGGCTCTCCAGGCTGTACTTCAAGGCCGAAAGGCCGGACCCCACGCTGTCGTGGAGTTCCCGGGCCACCACCAGGCGCTCTTCCTCCTGGGCCTCCATAAGCTTTAGGGAAAGCTCCCTCAGCTCCCTTTCCGATCGGGCCAGGGACTCCTGGGCCATTCGGGATACGGTGATGTCCTCCACCATGACCACCGCGAACTGGTCCGCCTCGGGGGAGGTGTCCAGGATGGAGAGGATGAGCCGGCTCCACCAGGGGGATGAGTAGCGGCGGTTCAGGCGGATTTCCAGCTGGGTGCGGTGGGTGAGGTGGTTGACCAGCTCTCGGAAGGAGTCGTGGAAGGCACGCTGGCCATCCTTCAGGTGGGCGGAGTCCTGGAAATGGCAACCGGCCAGTTCGTAGCGCGCCCGGCCCAGCATCTCTTCCAGGGCCGGGTTGGCCTCAAGGATGCGTCCCTGGCGGTCCACCAGGGCCATGCCGATGCCCGCGCCCATGAACACGCCCCGGAACCGCGCCTGGCTCAGGTGAAGCTCGGCCGTGGCCCGCTGGCGCTCCAGGGCGTAGCGGATGGAGCGGGAGAGCAGGGCCGAGCTGATGGCCCCCTTTTCCAGGTAGTCGGCCACCCCGTGGCGCAGGGCGGTTTCATCCACCTCTATGCCTCCCTGGCCCGTCAGGAGGATCATGGGGCCGGCGCGGTCCTGATCCTTGAGGGCCTGGAGCACCTCCAGGCCGTCGTGGGGCCCCAGGCGGTAGTCCAGAAGATAGGCGTCCATGTCCTGGTCCGAAGCCAGGGCGTCCTCGTAGCTGGAGGCCCAGGAAAGGACGAAAAGGGGCCGGTGACATTCGGCCAGCATATCCCGGATGAGGACGTAGTCATCCTCGTCGTCTTCCACCAGGAGAACGCGGATGGATTCAATTTCGTTCATGACGGGCTCTCCGGAAGAAGACCGGGAGTTCGATCCGTGAATCGCCCTTCTTCCGCTGGCTTATCAAAAGGGGGGGCGTTTCCGGGGCGTGCAACTCCTGTTTCGCATGTACAATTATAGCCATTTGCCATCCTTGACGCAATCCGGCTTGGTGGAAAAGGTGGGTGCCGGTACTTTTCATTTTCAGGCGGAATACCGGGAATGCCCCATTTACGGAAATGGCCCATTTCCTAAAATGGGCCCATTCCGGCAACAAGTGCGCCCGGATATCCCGGATCCGGCCCGGAAGGCGCGGTTTTCCAGGCTGCCCGGGCTGGGAGCGTAAATCCAGCCGGGGCCATCCCATGGCCCCGAGCCGTTTCGTGACCCCCGCCCAAAGGGAGAAGGCTCGGGCCCGGAAACCGGACAGGCCGGGCCGGGGACGGGAACCAAAAGCCCCCGGCCCGGAAAATCGGTCTGGGGTGGCTTCCCTCTCATCGTTTTTGAACAGCCAGATCCACGCCTTTTTTCAACAGGCTGCTATCCGTTGGGACCCCGGAGGAGGCGGGAACCGCAACTTTGCATTATAAGGGGGGCTGCTGGAGATTGAAAATGGGGTAATGGCTGCATTTGGAAAGGAAAACACGGTACGAATCCCGGGGTACTCCGGGCCGTCCGTCCACCCCGCCGGAAGGGGCCCCGGTTTTACATGTCCCCGGAGCGCTGCATGGCCACGGCAGCCGACCCCAGGAGCCCCATGTCGTCCCCCAGGGCCGCCGGAACCACGGACACCCGCCCGGCGGCCGCAGCAAAAGACCGCCGGGCCACGGCCCGGCGCACGGGCCCGAATAGATCCTCCCCCATCTTGGCCAGGCTTCCGCCGATGACCACGATCTCGGGGTTTAGGAGGTTCACCAGGCCCGCCACCCCGGCACCCAGGTATTCCATGGCTCCGGCGATGATGCGCCGGGCCTCGGGGTCGCCTTCCCCGGCAGCCTGGGCCACCATCCGGGCCGTGACCCTCTCCGGGTAGCCCCTGGCCAGGTCGGTGACCCGGGTGTCCACCCCTTTGGCCATGAGCTCCCGGGCGTCCCGGGCCATGGCCCAGCCCGAGGCCAGGGCCTCCAGGCAGCCCCGGTTCCCGCAGAAGCACAGGGGCCCGCCGGCCAGCACGGTCATGTGCCCGGCCTCGGCCGCCATGCCGTCCGCGCCGCTGTAGAGCCTGCCGTGGGCGATGATGCCGCTGCCCACCCCGGTGCTCACGGTGAGGAAAACCATGTACCGCGAACCCCGTCCCGCGCCAAAGAGGTTCTCCCCCAGGGCCGCCGCGTTGGCGTCGTTTTCCAGGTGGGTCGGGATGCCCAGGGCCTCCTCCAGGAGGGAGGCCAGGGGCACCCGGTCCCAGCCCGGGAGGTGGGGAGGGGAGTGGAGGATGCCCTCCCGGGAGTTGACCGGACCCGGCGCCCCCACCCCCACGGCCCGGACGTCCAGGCCCTGGGACCGGGCCTGGTCCACGAGGCCCCGGGCCGAGGCGGCCATCCTCCGGATGACATCGTCCTGGCCCAGGGACGCGTGGGTGGGCTGGAGATCCCGGGCCAGAACCCTGCCGTCCGCATTCACCAGCCCGGCGAGCATTTTGGTGCCCCCCAGGTCAATGCCCAGGTACATGTAACTTCCCGGCATGGGCTGCCTTTCCCCGCAAGGGTCCCGGTCCTCCCCGGTCAGGATTTCAATAGCGGAACACGGCGGCGGCATCCGCGCCGCCGGGCATCTTGTCCGGGGGCACGGGGAAGACCTGAGCGCCTTTCTCCAGGGCGTACACAGCGGCCATGCCCAGCAGATCCGTGTCCCCGGGCTGCTCGGTTTCGTGGATCTCCACGGCGGCCCCGTCCGGGGAGACCCTGCCCCATACCACCCGGCCCACGGCCACCAGGAGGGATTCCACCCGGCCCCACCGGGCTGCGGGGAAAATTTCGGCCAGGTCCCGGCTGGTGTTGCCTGTCCCGGCCAGGGAAGCGTACCGGTTTTCCATCTCGGTCCGGGCCCGGGAAAACAGGGGCTCCGCCACGGTCCAGGCCGCCTGGTGCAGTTCGTCGTCCCCCATTTCCCGGGGGCTTCGGCAAACCGCCTCGTCCAGGAGATGGGGGTAGCTGTTCACCTCCCGGTACAGGCTGGGGAGGGGGTCCAAGCCCACCAGGATCAGGGGGGTGTTGCCACGGGCCAGCACGGGTTCCACCACCCGCTGGATCCTGCGCAGATACCCGGAGAGGAAAATCTTTTCATCCTCCTTGCCGAACCCCTGGCCGTGGTACGCGGCGGCCCCCCGGTCCCCCCCGCCTCCCTGGGGGCCTCCATGGACCGTGGTCCTGCGCTGGAATTCGTATTCCTCCCCGATTTCCTCCAGGCCGGTGGGCATGCCCTTGGGGGCGAGGTTCCGGCAGTTGTGGCGGGAACACTCCAGGAAACGCGGGTTTTTGCGGGAAAGGGCCAGGACGTGGAAGACGCGGTCCATGGAAAGGTAGGGGAGCAGGGGCTTCACGTCGAACCGCTCCTGCACCAGGACCAGCTCCGGGAACCGTACGGGCAGCCGGTAGGTCAGGAACAGCCCGGGGCTGGAAAACACGGCAAGGCCTTCGTTCTGGTGCTGCCAGAAGGGGGTGTCGTCCAGAAGCCGCCGGGCGGGTTCCAGGAGTTCCCGAACCCGCCTGCCCCTTCCGTCGGGGTTCTTCTTCTCGGCCATGTTGAGCAGATTCTTGAACCGGATGGGGTTCTGGCGGGTGTCCTGGCCCCTGGCCGCCACGGGCATGTACAGGGAAATGCAGGGATCGTTCCGGACCTCCAGAAGGTTCCTGAGCTCCTCACGGCTGATCATATCCATGCGTGTTCCTCCAGGTCGGGTGGTCCGGTTCGCGGGGCGCGGGCGGCCGGGGGTGTTCCCCCGCCCGGGCAGGCGCGGACGGACCGGTTGGGATGGGGATGGACAAAAGGATGGAAAGGGGCCGGACCCCCGCCAAGGGCGGGGTCTGGCTGGCACAAGGGGGTCATGAATACTCCGGTGGGAAATGGTCCTGCAAAAAACCATTCGCCTTCATCATAATCATATCCCCGGCAAAGTAAATACGGGAAAAGCTGTAAAGATCCCAGGTCCGGGGCGGGGCGGACTTGCCGCCCGGCATGGGGTGATGTCCCCTCCATAATACGGTGTTTCCCCCATTTTTTTTCGTTACATGGCATGTACAATGCAAAACAAGCCGGAAACCATCGACAAACTCCGGAAATGGACTTGGGACCAGCTTTCACCCGAAAGGAGAGCGCCATGAGTGTGTACAAAATTATCGAGATCGTGGGGACCAGCGCAAAGGGATGGGATGACGCGGCCCGGAACGCCGTGGAGACGGCCTCCAAGAGCCTGAAGGACCTCAGGGTCGCCGAGATCACCAAGCTGGACATGAAGCTGGAGAACGGCAAGGTCGCGGCCTTCCGCGCCCGGGTGAAGCTCTCCTTCAAGTACGAGGAATAGGGAACAACCCCTTTCCTCCTGTTCGGGCCCAAGCCCTTCCAGGCGGCGGGGAAGCCCCGCCTTTTCCGAAACCCGGCGCCCGTATTCCGCGGCGCCCGGCTTTCCTGCCGCCTTTTTCCCAGGGATCCATGGCTCCGGCCCTCCCCCCGGGAGGTGACCGGGGCGTTGTTTTGAATCCGGCCGCCCTACCCAGGGCGGCTCCGAAGGGTGAGCCCCGTGGTCAGATCCCCCACCCAGCTCATGGTCTTGTCCTGCAGGGCGTCCAGGGCCTGGTCCAGCTGATCCAGGAACGAGTATACCTCTTCGGCCAGGGCGAGTTCCTGACTGTCGGTCTTCACCATGGATCCCAGGAGCGCCGCCGCCTCCTCGGAGTCGATGACAAAACTGTGGTCCGTGTAGTGGTTCACAAAGTGGTCGGCCAGGCTTTTGACGGTTTGGGGCCGGGGAAAGGTTTTGCCCGAAAGGAGCCTCTCGGCATAGGTGGCGGCCGACTCGTTCACCCTCCCGAAGTACCCCAGGCTTTTCAGGTTCAGGCTGGTGGACAGGAACTTGGCCAGCATATCCGCCGAGTCCGGGAACTGGGAGGCGATTTTCGCCAGGACGTCCATGGCGTTGGAGAGCCAGGTCACGGGGTAGCCGCCGATCTGTGGGTCGATGGGGCCCAGCTCGGACAGGATGCCCATGTGGATCTCGTCGGCCCCCAGGCACAGCAGGGTGGCGGCGGATTTGGCCCGGCGGGGGGCGGCGCAGATGAAACGGTTTTTGGAAAGGCGTTTCAGCATGCGGCTGATGAGGTAGGCCGCCTCGATCTGGCCGCCGGAGGAATGGAGGATGAGGAGGATGTCCTTTTGCCCGGCCGCCTCCCGGGCCGGAGCGAGGAGCAGGTTGGCGTGGGGCCGGCGGATGAGGCGCTGCTCCTCGTGGAGGATGAGGATCCGGTAGCGGCCGTCCAGACCGCTGGCTGCCGCCAGCCTTTTCACGTGGCTGAAGATTGCCTCCTTCAGGGCCTTTTCATCCTCGCATTCGGCCACCAGGGCGCAAAGTTCCTCGGGGTCTGAGAGGTCGTAGCCCTTGGACGCGGCCCGGCGGCGTTTTTTCCGGGAGGCTTTGGAGGCTTTTTTGGGCAGGTCCTCCCCGGCCCGCCGGGCGTCGGGCGCCGGGTCCGATGGTTCGGGGCCTTCCTCCAGGGGCTCGGGGGGTGGGGTCTCCTCCTCGGCGGGCAGGAGGGCTTCCTCCTCCTTGGGCCGGGCCTTGGACGCATCCGCCGGGGCCTTGTCCTTCTTCCCGCCCCGGGATGAAGCCGTCCTCTTGCCAGGGGCCGGCTTCGCCTTTACGGGCTCCTCTTGCCCGGCCTTTTCCGCCCCGGTATCCTTCCGGGTTTTTTTTGCCTTAACCGGTTCCTTCTTGCTTGCGGTCACGGGTGGTCTCCCTGGGGGGGCAGAATCCCCTCCCGCCTCATCGGGCGGTTCCCGGCGTGGGACGGCTTCTCATGATCCGGCAGGGAGGGATACAGCCCCTCCCCGCCGGAGATCTTTCCAGGAGATGGGACGGCGTTACGGCTGGATCGGGCGTTTCCTGCGATGGTTCAGGCTGTAGAGCAGCCACACCACAAACAGGAGGAGGATCAGGATGTTGGCCTGGGAGCCCACCCAATCCAGGGTGTTCCAGAAAGTGATATCCTCCTTGGGGCCGTAGAGCTCTTTGTGGACCTGCTCCAGGTAGGCGAGATTGGCCTGGATGCGAGCCACCTGGTCCTCCAGTTGGGCCATGGTCGTCCCCAGCTTCAGCCGTTCCGCCTTGAGCTCTTCCATGGCCGCAGCCGCCTTGGCGGCCAACTCGTCCCGGTGGTCGGTGGGCTTTTCCCCGCAGCCGATGAACAGTCCACAAAGAATGGCCACCATGAGCCCCAGCGATAGTTTCCTGACCATGAATCGTTCCTTTCATGAAAAGGGTTTCCGGCGACCGGCGCGCGCCGGGATGCGGAAGGAAGACCGGGAGCCGGTCTCCGGGGTTCTTGTAAGTTGGAGGGATTGATGGTAGTGAATTTGCCGTTGGATCGTAGGATTCTTGCCTGTCGAGTGTTTTCCGAATCAGCCGAAAAGTCAATCCCCTGAACGTTTGTTGCCCCTGCGGAAATGAAATGGGGGATGAGGAGATCCATCGCATGGCGGCAAACCGGAACTCCGGCTTCTCCAGGGATTCCGGATCCCCGTTGTCCCGACTCTCCGAGAAGTTCCTGGAGACCCTCCTTTCCGAATCCCCGGTGGGCATTGCCGTGGTCCGGGGGCCGGACCACCGGTTCGAATACGTGAACCCGGTGTACGAAAGGCTTGCGGCCACGCCGGACGCGCCCCTGGCCGGGAGGTCCCTGGCCGGGGCCTTCCCCGGGGACGTCTGCCGGAACTGGATCGCCGCCCTGGACCGGGTGTATGCCACGGGAAAGACCGTTTCCCTCCGGGAATGCCCGGTTCCGGCGGGAGGCGGGAATTCCTGGTGGAACCTGGAGCACGTGCCCCTGGTGGACGAGGGCCGGGTGGACGGGGTGCTCATCCTGGCCAGGGAGGTCACGGGTCAGGTTCCGGTCGGCCGGGAGGCCTGGCGGACCGCCGAGCTCACCGAGGCCAACCGCGCCCTGGTGCTCGGCCAGGAAGTCCTGGAAAGGATCGTGGACAACATCCCGGTCATGGTCCTGTTCCACGACCCGCACGGGGAATGCCGCCTGGTGAACCGGGCCTTCTCCGAAATCACGGGCTGGACCATGGAGGACTTGGTGGAAAGGGATTTCCTGGAGAGATCCTTCCCGGACCGGCCAACCGGAAACCGTTTCATCTCTTTTGTTCATAAGGGGTCGGCTGCGTGGGAGGACTTCCCCATGATGGTGGGGGACGGAACCGAGATCCACAGCTCCTGGAACTCCACACGCCTGTCGGACGGCTCCTGGATCTGGTTCGGCCGGGATGTGACGCCCCGGAAGCTCACCGAAGAGAAGATGAAGGCCTACGCCGCCGAGCTGGAGTGGAGCAACCGGGAACTCACGGATTTCGCCTTCGTGGCCTCCCACGACCTCCAGGAACCCCTGCGCAAGATCCGTTCCTTTGGGGACCGCCTCCTGTCCCGAACCCAGGACGCGGACCCCACATCTGCGGACTACATTCGCCGCATGGTGTCTGCGGCGCACCGCATGCAGAATCTCATCACCTCCCTCCTTGACTACTCCCGCATCATCACCCGGGCCCAGCCGTTCTCCCCGGTGAACCTGGGCCAGGCCCTGGAAGAGGCCCTGTCCAACCTGGAGATGCTCGTCCAGCAGACCGGCGGCCGGGTGTCAACGGAAGGGGACCTGTCCGAAATCGAGGCCGACGCCAGCCAGATGGTCCAGCTCTTTCAGAACCTGGTGGGGAACGCCCTGAAGTTCCACAAGCCCGGCGAGCCCCCCCTGGTGACCGTCCGGGCGGAAACCGGCCCGGCCGGAAGGGACCGGAAACGGGAAGTCCGGATCGCGGTGCAGGACAACGGCATCGGCCTGGACGAGAAGTACGCGGATCGTATTTTTTCCCCCTTCCAGCGCCTCCACGGCCGGAGCGAGTACGAGGGCACGGGCATCGGGCTGGCCATCTGCCGGAAGATCGCCGAGCGCCATGGCGGGAGCATAGAGGCCCAGGGCCGTCCCGGCCAGGGTGCCGTGTTCACCGTAATTCTCCCCGTCCATCAGCCGGCCGCCCGGAAAGGAGCAGGGGCTGCCGACCCCCGGGACCCGGAACAGCCCCCCGGATAGGCTCCCGGCCCGGGTCCAGGGCCTGATTCCTCCCCACGTCCATCTTCTGGAAATCCTTGTGTCCCGCGCCTGGTTCCGGTAGGGTGCCCATCGGAACGGGCCGGGCCTCATAACGGTGCCGGGCGGGCCTTTTTCCGGGTCCAGCCGCTTCGATCCATCCATCAACCGAACAGGGAGAAATCCTTCATGGCCACCAGATTCAAAGGATACACCGGGCGTGTGCTGGACGTGGATCTTTCCTCCGGCACCGTGGGGGAGTACGAGATTTCGGATCAAGACCGGGAGCGGTTCCTGGGGGGCCGGTTCCTTTCCACGGCCATTCTGTTCCGCGAACTCGCCCCGGGGGTGGACCCCCTGTCCCCGGAAAACATCCTGGTGGTCATGACCTCGCCGCTGACAGGCAGCGGCGCGCCTTCCTCCTCCCGTTTCGACATCTCGGCCAAGAGTCCGGGCACGGGACTCATCGGCCACTCCAACAGCGGCGGCAACTTCGGCCTGCGTATGAAGAGGGCAGGGTACGATGGCCTGGTGGTCCGGGGGAAGGCGAAAAAGCCCGTGTACCTGGAGATCGATCCTGACGGGGTGAAGATCCGGGACGCGGCCGAACTGTGGGGAATGGACACGGAAAAAACCCAGGAGGCCCTGGGCAAGGGCGGCACCCTGGCCATCGGCCCGGCCGGGGAGAACCTGGTGAAGTACGCCTCCGTGGCCAGCGGCGAGCGGTTCCACGGCCGCACGGGCATGGGCGCGGTCATGGGGTCCAAGAACCTCAAGGGCATGGTGGCCCGGGGCGGCGGGAAAGTCGCCCTGGCTGACCCGGAAGGGTTCAAGACCACGATCCGCAAATGGGTGGACATGCTCAGGGCCCACCCCGCCACGGGCGACGTCATGCCCAAATACGGCACAGCCGGGTTTCTGAGCATCATCAACGAGAAAAACGCTCTGCCCACCAAAAATTTCGCCCTGGGCCGCTACGAGGGCGCGAAGAAAATTTCCGGCCAGCGTCTGGCTGACGAGTTTCTCGTCAAGCGCCAGGGCTGCGTGTCCTGCCCCATCCAGTGCGGCCGCACCGTGGAACTGGACGGCAAGAACATCAAGGGGCCCGAGTATGAGATCCTCTGCCTGATGGGCTCCAACCTCATGGTGGACGATCTCCCGGCCATCATCCGCTGGAACAGGGAGTTGGACCTGCTGGGCATGGACACCATCTCCTGCGGCAACGTCCTGGGTTTCGTGGCCGAGCTTTACGAAAAAGGCCTGTGGGACGCGGGGGTGCGGTTCGGGAAGAAGGACAACATCTCCCAAATCCTGTCGGACATCGCTTATCGCCGGGGAGCGGGCGATGACCTGGCCGAGGGGGTGCGGTATCTGTCGAAAAAGTACGGGGGCGCGGACTTCGCGGCCGAGGTCAAGGGCCTGGAACTGGCGGCCTACGAGCCCCGGTCCTGCGTGGGGCACGGCCTGGGCTACGCCACGGCCAACCGGGGGGCCTGCCACCTGGACGGGGGCTACGTGGTGTACTTCGAGGTGAACGGGCCCCTGACCCTGGACCCGCTCCACTTCCGCTCCAAACCCGGATGGGCCGTGCTGGATCAGAACCTGCTGGCCGCCATCTCCGCCGGCGGCAACTGCATCTTCACCTCCTGGACCTTTCTGCCGGGCCCGGTGTTCAAGCTTCCCAAGTTCCCCCGGGTCTCCTCGGTGGTGAGCAAGATCCTCACCGTGTCCTGGCCCGCAGTGGAGGCCATGCTGGCCCTTCCCCCGGCCTTCATGAAGTTCCACCTGCCGCTTTTGCCCCACACCAAGGCCATTGCCCAAGCCACGGGCATGCCCATGGATTTCGGCAAATTCCTCCAGGCCGGGGAGCGGGGCTACAACCTGGAGCGGCTGTTCAACCTCCGGGAGGGCATGGGGAGCAAGGAGGACAAGCTTGCCGACCGGTTCACCAGGGAGGCCCTGCCCGGCGGCGGTGCGCCCGTGGACCTTTCCAAAATGCTCCCGCCTTACTACCGCCTGCGGGGCTGGGACGCCCAGGGACGACCCACGAAAAAGACCCTTGCCAGGCTGGATCTGGCGGACTTTGCCGCCCAGGCTTCAGTCTGAGGACCGGAACGGAAGCCGAGCAAACCCATGATTTCCGTGATCCTTCTGCTTGTGGGATTCGTGCTCCTCATCAAGGGAGCGGACATTCTGGTGGATGGCGCCACCTCCCTGGCCCGGCGTTTCAACGTGTCGGACCTGGTGGTGGGGCTCACGGTGGTGGCCTTTGGCACCTCCTGCCCGGAACTGTTCGTGAACCTCCTGGCCTCGGCCCGGGGCAACACGGACATCGCCATCGGCAACGTCCTGGGAAGCAACATCGCCAACGTGTTCCTGGTCCTGGGGGCCACGGCGGCCGTTCGGCCCCTGGTGGTGGGCCCGGGCACGGTGAGCAGGGAGATTCCCGCCTCCCTGTTCGCGGCGGTCCTGCTGTGGGTCCTGGCCGCAGACCCCTTTGCCCGGAGCATCCACGTCATTTCCCGGGTGGACGGCCTGGTGTTTCTGGGCCTTTTCTCCCTGTTCCTGGTTTATACCTACTCCATCTCCAGGGACATGGATCTCCTGGAGGATGCGGTGCGGTTGCCGGCCCACGGTCCGGTCCGGTCCGTGGGCATGGTGGTTGCCGGCTTGGTCCTGCTGGCCCTGGGCGGGCAGTGGATCGTGGATTCGGCCGTGAAACTCGCCCTGGCCCTGGGGCTTTCCGAATCCGTGGTGGGACTCACCATCGTGGCCGTGGGCACATCGCTTCCCGAAATGGCCACCTCGGTAATGGCCGCCTTCAGGGGCAACTCCGACATCGCCGTGGGCAACATCATCGGCTCCAACATCTTCAAC
>JAHJUF010000433.1 GCA_018829095.1 Pseudomonadota bacterium
GGCCGGAATCCAGCTTTTTCCGTGCGTGACAAAGGCCCTGAATCCCGGCCTTCGCCGGGATGACGGTTTCCGCATGAGCCCACGGAAGCCTCTGGTGGCCGCCCGCAATGATGGTTTATTTATTTGGTAAATGGGTATGAAAAGGCGGAGGCGCGGAAAACGCTGTCCCCTAAAAAGAGGAGGCGCGGCCCCTGGGGACCGCGCCTAGAGGATGGTGCTTGTGGCAGGCCACAAGGGCGAACAGGGCCAGCCCGGGAACGGATTCCCCGTGGCTCTGCTGCCCAACCCCCCCAGGGGGGCAAAAATCCTTGCATACCGGTTGAGCACGGGGCCTGGAAAAGGGCCTTCCATCATCGGAAGCCGTGCTCCGAAGCCCCCTTTTGTCCACCCGGCCGTCCAACCGTAGGGGCCGGGGAGGCTCCCTCCGGGCCGGGCCGGGGGCCATGGGGGGCGAACGTTCATGAAGAGCCGCAAAAACCGGGCTTTTCTCCCACGCCCTTGATCTCGTAGAGATAAAGTCGAGCCAGGGCGCTACGGACCAAGTCGTCGGTCGCCTGCCCGGAAGCTTTGAGGCCCTTTTCCGGGCGGGCCGTGCGGTTGTCGCGGGTTTCGGCCATTTCTTTGCCTTTCGGCCATGAACCCTATGCTTGACGCTTTGCTACCCCGTTTCTGCTTACTAGGAATACATGATGCCCAATTGCTTGTCAACTGAATAGTAAAAAAGTAAAACGCCAAGGCATTTCGCCAGCTTACGGGGGGATTCGCCCCCCGGACCCGAATTCACACGGAAAAAGCCGATTGGCCGCTGGCTGGCGGTTCCCTCTCCGTTTTGTTATAGTGGTTATCAGAACCCGCCAGCCGGGCCTCCAGGCCCGGCCCCACCCCCGAGGCGCGGCCTTGCTGGCCGCGCCGGGCATGGAGGACGCCATGAGCACCTGGTGCCGGTTCCTGGCCCTGATCCTTCTCCTGGTCCTGCCCCTGGCTTCCCCGGCCCGGTCCGGGGAAGCCGTCCGCTGGAAGTTCGCCACCCTGGCCCCTGAGGGCATCGGCTGGGCCAAGCACATCCGCGAGTTCGTGCTCCCCTTTATGGATGAGGCCACGGAAGGGACCCTTTCGGTGAAGGTGTTCTGGGGCGGGGTTCTCGGGGACGACGAGGAAGCCATCGCGAAGATGAAGGCAAAGGTCCTGGAAGGGGCCGGGCTGACAGGGCAGGGGGCCACCATGCTCTGTCCGGAGTTTGCTGTGGTGGAGCTTCCCTTCCTCTTCCGGGACTACGGCGAGGTGGATTTCATCCGGGAAAGGATGGTGAAGACCTTCGACGGCCTCATGGCCCAAAACGGCTTCTACCTCCTGTCGTGGAATGACCAGGACTTCGACCAGGTGTATTCCACCCGGTGGCCCATGACCTCTCTGGAGCAATTTGCCAAGGCCCGGTTCATCACCTGGTACGGCCCTCTGGAGGAAAGCCTCCTCAAGGCTCTGGGCGCGGACCCCCTGGCCGTGGACGTGCCCGACGTGTCGGCCTCGGTGCGCCAGGACCGGGCGGACACGGCCATTGGCCCGGCCCTCTGGGTGGTGGGGGCCCAGATGTATTCGGTGTTGAAATTCGTCAATCCCATGAAGATCCGTTACTCTCCGGCCATCATCGTGGTGAACCTGGATGCCTGGGAGCGGCTGCCCGCGGGGCACCGGGCGCGTATCGAGGCGGGCCGCCTGGACCTGAACCGCAAGTATTGCGGGGAGATACGAAAGGACAACGAGAAGTGCCTGGAGGCCATGCTCCAGTACGGCCTCTCCATCGTGTCGACGCCCCCGGCCGAGATGGAGAAGATCCGGGCCCGGGCTCTGACGGTGTGGGACGCCAACGCGGACAAGCTGTACCCCCGGTCCACCCTGGACGAGGTGCTGGGTCATCTTGAGCAATACCGCGCGGAAAAATGACGAGAACCCCGCCTGAAAATTTTTTCGCTGCGAAATGGAGCGAAAGAGCAGGGCTCCGCTCCTGGTTGGGAAAAGGCGTTTTCATCCTCGCACAGTGTGTTGGAAAAACGATGATTTGGCCGAAATAGCCAGCTATTGCCTGGTTTTTTGCTATGCTTTTCTCTGCATTTTTTTTCAGGGCTCGGACCGCGCTTTTTGGCCCACCCGGCAAGAATGAGGCTGTATTTTGACCGGATTCTGTGCTAAGCAGGGCCTTCCGTTTTTCTTGCCTCATCCCGGCCCAAAGGTCTTTCAGGCGCCCCCACCGGCGCTCCGGGTCCGGGATCGTCCGTGACGCCCGAAAAAAGTTTTTGCTGCCAGGCAACGTGAACCAACAAAAGGTGAAGAGGGTTACCATGACCGGAAGCAAACTTCGTGCAATGGGGATTTTTCTGGCTTTGGCGTTCCTGCTGGGGAGCCTTGCCGGTCCGGGGGGCGCGAGAGCCGCCGAGTACAAGTGGAAAATGGCCACCCTGGCCCCGGACTCCGTGGGTTATGCCCGCCAGATGAAGAAGATCGTTTTCCCGGTCATTGAGCAGGAGACCAACGGCGAGCTTCAGATCAAGGTCTACTGGGGCGGCATCATGGGGGACGACGAGGACTACATCAAAAAGATGCGCATCGGCCAGCTCCACGGAGCCGGGTTCTCCGGCCAGGGTGCAACCCTGGCTTGTCCGGACATGACCGTGGTGGAGTTGCCCTTCCTCTTTGAGAACTGGGAAGAGGTGGATTTCATCAAAAACAAGATGCGCCCTCAGTTCGACAAGCTTCTGGCGGAATCCGGCTACTTCGCCCTGGCCTGGACGGACCAGGATTTTGACCAGCTTTACTCCACACGTCACGACCTAAACAGCCTGGAAGCCTTCAAGAAGGCCCGGTTCATGACCTGGTACGGGCCCCTGGAGGAGGCGCTTTTCACCGCCTTGGGCGCCAGCGCCGTGCCCGTGAACGTGCCTGAGGCCTCGGCCAGTCTTCGTCAGGGCGTGGTGGACGCTGCCATCGGTCCGGCCATATGGGTGGTGGGTGCCCAGATGTATACGGTGGTCAAGTACGTGTACCCGATGAAAATCCGCTACTCTCCCGGATTGATCCTGGTGACCCTGGGAGCCTGGGACATGTTGCCGGAAAATTACCAGAAGCGTTTCCAGGCCATCCGGTTCGACCTGGAGGCCGAGTATGTCAAGGAAATCCGCAAGGACAATGAGAAGTGCCTGGCCGCGGTCCTGAAATACGGCATCCGCGAGGGTCGGATTGCCCCGAAGGACCTGGAAGCCATCAAGGAGCGGGCCAAGAGCACCTGGTACGAGTTGGCGGATAAGGTCTATCCCAAGGCCACCCTGGACGAGCTCCTGGTCATGTTGGAGGATTTCCGCGCCCAGAACAATAAATAGCGCGGCAATCCCGGAGGCGAAGGCACCACCCCCGAGGGAACCCGTTTGAGACAAAAAAGGCTTCCGCCCTCCCTTCCGGGAAGGCGGAAGCCTTTTGTTTTCAGCAGGCCCGGAGGCCGGGCGAAGACGGTCAGTTCCGGGCCAGGCGGGTCACGTACCGGCAATGGGCGGACCCGGCCGGGATGCGCTCCAGGATGGTGAGTTCGCCGCCCAGGAGCCGGGTGTAGGTCCGGTCCAGATCCATGGCCGCATCGCACACCCCCACCTGTCCCTGGCAGTCGAAGCCATAGGGGCAGGCATCCACCTCCCAGAAAAATTCCCGCTTGTTTTCGGCGGTGACCTTGGGGTGGAGACCGGCCCGGCCCAGGAACGCCATCCATTGGCGTTTAACCTGCCCGATGTCCGTGGAGCGTTTGCCCCCCAGAGCCGGAAGGTGAAAGGCGGCCCGTGCCGCGCCGCGCATCAGGGCCCGCACCAGGCGGTCCCCCACCACGGGCGTCTGGTGAAGTCTCTCCAGGGCCCATCCGTTGATTTTCATAATATCCAAGGCGATTTCCTCCGGCTCGTTTGGGTGTTCTTCCCCCCTTGGGCGGGCCCTTGCCGCACCCGATTCCATCCTGGGGGACTATCGATTCGACACTTGGCATTGGTTGAAAAGAGCAGAAACCATAGCATGCACGAAAGACGGTGAAAAGCCCCGACGGATGGGCAGGAGATGGCCAAGTTTTGTGACCCGGAAACGCGCTGGCACTATTTTGGACCATGCCCTGTCCTTGATGCCGTCTTTCGTAGCTGCCTCTTCCCGGCTTCTGTTTCGATCCTTTGAACAAAAAAAAATTTGTCCGAATCAAAAGAAGGGGCCGCCCCCGTTTCCGGGAGGCGGCCCCTTTGATGTCTCTTTTCCCTGTTCCCGGTCCGCTACGGGTGCCGGGTCTTCCTCCGGGCTAGATCCCGGCCATTTCCTTGATGGTGTCCGCCATGTTGGTCTTCTCCCAGGAAAAGTCCGGATCGTGGCGGCCGAAGTGGCCGTAGGAGGAGGTCTTCTTGTAGATGGGCCGCAAAAGGTCCAGGTACTCGATGATGGCCCTGGGCCTCAGGTCGAACACCTCCAGCACGATATCCCGGATGCGCTTGTCGCCAACCTTGCCCGTGCCCATGCTGTCCACCATGACGGAGACGGGTTCGGCCACGCCGATGGCGTAGGCCACCTGGACCTCGACCTTGCTGGCCACGCCCGAGGCCACGATGTTCTTGGCGATGTGCCGTCCCATGTAGGAGGCGGACCGGTCCACCTTGGAGGGGTCCTTGCCTGAGAAGCACCCGCCGCCGTGGCTGCCCTGGCCGCCGTAGGTGTCCACGATGATCTTGCGGCCGGTGAGCCCGCAGTCGCCCATGGGCCCGCCCACCACGAACC
>JAHJUF010000434.1 GCA_018829095.1 Pseudomonadota bacterium
CCAGCGGAAGATGTCCATCACCACCTATCCCGTGGGGGACTTCCAGGTGGTGGTGGAGGGCCGCCTGGACGATTGCCGCCTGGTGGAGATCTACCGCCACTGGGATTCCGCGCCCCGGGACAAGGGGCCGGTCCACGGACTGGTGGTGCGCTTCCTGGTGGGGGACTACCCCCTGGCCATCCTGGACGCCGAGGCCGAAATGCCCGTGGTCCCCAACGGGGAGTGCCCGGACGCGGCCGAGAGCGTGAAGAAACTCATCGGCCTCAGCATCACCGCCGGGTACTCCGACCGGGTCCGGACCCTGATCGGCAGCTTTGCCGGCTGCACCCATCTCACCCATCTGGCCGTGGTCATGGGCCCGGCGGCGCTCCACGGGTTCTGGACCCACTACGCCCGCCACCCCAGGCCCGCGCCCAAATCCTTCGAGGAGTTGGAGGGGCTCTCCTACCTTTTGAACTCCTGCCACCTCTGGACCGAGGACGGGCCCTACGTCAAAAGTCTCAGGCAGATGTTCGACGAGAACCGGGATGGGGAGGGATCATGACGCCCAAGCCTTGCGCGGCCCCGATTCAGGAGGAACGCATCTATTTGCCCCATCTCGAGGGCTACCGGTGCTTTGCCTGCGGCACGGACAACCCCGTCGGCCTGGCCATGCGGTTCTATCTTTCCGAGGACGGGCAGGGGGCCTGCTCGGATGTGGTGCTTTCGGAAAACCACGTGGGCTGGGAGACCATCGCCCACGGGGGCATCGTGGGCACGCTCCTGGACGAGGCCATGGGCTGGGCGGTCATCACCTTCGAGCGTGAGTGGTTCGTCACCCGGACCATGGAAGTGCGCTACCTGCGCCCCGTGCCCGTGGGGGCGGCCCTCACCGTGGAGGGAAGGGTGGAACGCCGGGAGAACAGCCTGTGCCGGGCCTCGGCCGTGCTGCGGGAGACCGGGGGCAGGCCCTTTGCCCGGGCCTCGGCCGAGATGGCCTTTTTGTCTGAAAAGCGGGTGCAAATGATTCCCGAAGTCCACCGGAAGGCCATGGAGGACCTGTTCGTCCGCCTGCTGCTGGCGGTGGATGGGCCTGGCGAGAGTTCCTGACAGGCTGCCCAAAAACGCGATCTGCGGCGTTGCACTTCATCGGGATGACGACTTTTTGCCTCTCCATCACAAGATGGATGAAAATGGATTCAGGAGGCCCATGACCATTCCCGGCAACCTGCTCACCACGGCCATGGCCGTCATGCCCCACACGGACGCGGACCGGGCGCTTTCCACCGCCCTGTCCCTGGATGTGCCTTTCTGGCCCCAGCTCCCCAACCTGTCCTATTACGAGGACATGTACGTCCAGGCGGCGGAGCATTTTCCGGGCATGGTCCTGGACCTGGAAGGCCGTAGGCTCTCCTTTTCCATGGACAAGTTCGCCCTGGAGCTGGAGGAGGCCCTGGCGCGCTTCGAGGACCCGGAATATTTCGACGTCACCCCGGATTACTCGGCCGTGTACCACAAGTTTCTGGACATGGACCTGGCGGACCGGCCCGCCATCCGGGGCCAGCTGGAGGGTCCCGTGTCCTTCGGGTTCAACGTGAAGGACGAGAACGACCGGCCCATCATCTTTTCCGACAACGTGCGGCCCTTCATGCTGGAGTTCATGGCCAAACGGGTGAACATTCAGCTGTCCAAGCTGAAGAAGAAGAACGAAAACGCCTTCATGTTCGTGGACGAGCCCGGGCTCCAGTTCGTGTTTTCGGCCCTTTCCGGCTACGACGACACGGCGGCCCGGCGGGACCTGGACGAGTTCTTCTCCATGATCGAGCGGCCCCGGGGCGTGCACCTGTGCGGCAACCCGGACTGGGACTTCCTTTTGAACATGGATCTCGACGTCCTGTCCCTGGACGTCTATTCCAACGGGAACCTCTTCATCCAGTACCACAAGGCCATCTCCCGGTTCCTGGACCGGGGCGGGCGGCTGGTGTGGGGCATCGTGCCCACCAATGTGGAGCCCTTTGAAAAGGAGGGCGCCGGGAGCCTGGCGGACTACCTCTCGGGCCTGTGGGACGAGCTGGCCGCCAAGGGCATCGACCGGGACTTCCTTCTGTCCCGGAGCCTGCTTTCCCCGGCCACCTGCTGCCTGGTGAACCCGGACCGGGAAAGGACCGTGGAAAGAGCCTTTGCACTGCTCCGGGAGCTGTCGGCGAGGCTCAGGGAAAAGTACCGGCTGGAATAGGGTGGGTTTTCTGCCGGTTCCACGGAGGGCGTCCCCCTCGTTTCCCAGGGACCCCGCCCCTTTTTGAAAAAGGGGGGCTTTTTGCGCCCCGGAAAAATCCGGCGGATGGAGAATGCCCGGTAACGGGTCCCCTTTCAGGAAGAAGGACCGGCCAAAACACAGGAGAAGGGAGAGCCATGAAACCCCGAGGACCCCTCATGCGTGAGCATCGGCTCATCGAGCGGATGATCGCCCTCATGGACCGGGAGATGTCCCGGATGCGGACCGAGAAGAAGGCGGACCCGCTGTTCATCGACCGGGCCGTGGACTTCATCCGCACCTACGCGGACCGTACCCACCACGGCAAGGAGGAGGACATCCTCTTCAAGGTCCTGGCCGGCAAGGAGATGGACGGCCATCACCGGCTTCTCATGGAGGAGCTGTTGGAGGATCACCGGTTCGGGAGGAAGGTCGTGGGCGAACTGGTGGAGGCCCGGAACCGCTACGCCGCCGGGGACGGGGATGCCCTCTCCGTGATCCTGGAAAGATTCGCGGTCCTGGCGGAGTTCTACCCCCGGCACATCGTGAAGGAGGACCGGGACTTCTTCCCAGGCACGGAAAAATACCTTTCCGCAGCCGAGCAGGAGGCCATGCTAACGAATTTTGTGGCCTTTGACATGATGATGATCCATGAGAAGTACGAAAAGGACGTTGCCGCGCAGGAAGAAGGAAAAAGCTGAACCCGCCGGAAATGTAAAAGGATTGTCACAGCCCCCCGGAGAGCTTGCCTTTGCTGGGACGGGCCGTTATTTCTCCGGTATGAATGCGACTCCCATTACAGATCAAGGCTGGCGGGTGCGGGCTCCGGGCATGGTCCGCGCGGCAGGCCGGCATTTGCGCCTGGTGGACCGGTACGTGCTCCACGGCAAGGGCCTGGACTTCCCCGGCCTCTGCCGCCGGGTGATCCGGCCCGAAACCAGGTACCTGGTTCTGGACCTGGACGGCACCTTTCACCAAGGGCTGAACCTTGGGGTGCTCCTGGGCTGGGAGCTTTGCGCCTTTCAAGCCTATGGCCTGGAGTTCCTGCAACGGGTGGAAAAGGCCCGGGGCCAGGGGGCCGTGGTGGTGAACTGGCGGGACCACAAGGCCCGGTTGCATTACTGCACCCGGGGGCCCCGGCGGTGGGCCCTGCCCGGAGGCGTCTACTACCTCCTGGCCCGCATCGGGTGGAAAAACCGCGCCGTGCGCCGGGCCCTGCGCCGTAACCTGGGGCCCCAGGCCATGGACCGCCTCCTGGGCCTCATGCGGCTGAACCTCATGCACCACTTGGCTGAGGCGGACCTGGCCGACGTGCGGGAGTTGGTGAAAAGCCTGTGGAGGCGTCATCAGGACCGCCTGGTCATCGAGCCGGAGGACATCGCCTGGGTCCGGCGGACCTGGCCGGACCTCAAGATCATCGTCTCTTCCGCCTCCCCTTCGGTGTGCCTGGACCCGGTGCGGGAGACCTACCCGGTCCACGACGTCATCTCCACCCAGATCGAGGAGAAAGACGGCCGCACGGCCACGCCCCACAATCTCCATCCTCTGGTCGCTTCCGGCCGGCCCGGGCGCATCGCCCCGCCGGGGAGCTTCTCGGAAAACGCCTCCCACGACAAGATCGCCCGGCTGGTGGAGCGCCACCCGGACTTCCTTTCCCCGGACGTCCACACCGTGGGGATCACGGACACCAAGCACGGTGAGGACCACGCCTGGGCCGAGTATTTCAAATGCGTGGCCGACGTGAACAGCCCGGACCCCTTTTCCCCCGTGGTGTCGGCCGCCTCGCCCCTGGCGGAGATCCACTCGGCCCCGGTCCTTACCCGGGCCCAGCGCCGGGAAGCGCCCCAGCCGTTGGGAAAGGCTCTGGAGCTTTCCAAAAACCGCCTGGAAACCCTCCTGGCCGGGGACCTGGAACGAGCCGAGGGGCTTGCCGGGCAATGCTTCGACATGACCGAGGCCCTCGCCCCGGCTATAGACGAAATTCACGGCCGGAAAAAACGCATGGAGGGGGTCATGGAGCGGGCCGTGCACCTTTATAACAAGGCCCAGGGGCCTGTCCGGGACGAGGCCCTGGCCATCCTGGTCCGGGCCCTTTCCCGGTCCCGCCGCCTGGACCGGCGGGCCAGCCGTCTCCTGGCCCCCCTGGCCTCCCCCTGGTCCGCCCTGGAACGGGTGCTGGAATCAGCCCGGGACCGGGTCCGGGAAACCGGCCCCCAGCCCGGCCGGAAAAGCCCATCCTTTCCGGATTCCTCCCCGGTCCTGGACAACGGCCCCCAGACCGCCCCGGGTTTCTGACGCCTGGTTGCGGCCGCGCACGGGCCTCGGGATTCCAGGTGCAAAAAAAAGGTTCATCCGGCTGAAGCGTATTGGCATCCAAGACAGGACTGTTGTTGAAAGCGGGCCGGACAGGTTCCCCCCTTTGAAAAAGGGGGGATAGGGGGGATTTTTTTTTGTTTGGCTTTTATCTTTTTTGGTTCACCCGCCCTTTGCTCGGAGTCAGGGTGAGGATGCCGCGCCTGCCTGAAAAACCCGATGAAAGGCAACCTGCCTATCCCCCTGCTTCAAGTCCTTGCCCGAACTTTGGCCAAATTCCCGAAAAATCGGATGAACCAAAAAAGATAAGAAGCTAAAAGAAATCCCCCCTGCCC
>JAHJUF010000435.1 GCA_018829095.1 Pseudomonadota bacterium
ATCGAGTCAATGGAAATCGGGTGATGCCCCTTTAGATAGTTGATATTAGGATATGTCGACATTTAGATCAAAGCGACTACTCGCTGTACGAAAAGTGGGTCCACAAGCGCCAGGCCTGCCTGGCCCACCTGCTCCGCCGGGCCAGGTGGCTGCCCGAACTCAAAAACCCCGAGTTGGCCCACTTCGGAACGCGCCTCATGGTGGAGTTGTCGCGCCTCATCCGATGGGGCCACGAGCCGCCGACCCTGGGCGAATGGCGCGCATTCATCGCGCGCTTCAAACCGCTTCTGGCCAAAAACCGCGACAGGAAGGACGAAGCCGGGGTGTTTGCCCGCCGTCTCTTGAACGAGATGGAAAGCCTTTGGCTGTGCGTCTCGGAAGAAGGCGTGGAGCCCACCAACAACCGCGCCGAGCGCGTGCTCCGCTATCCCGTCACCTGGCGCATGCACGACCTCCCCCACCTACCCCCGCCTCGTCCAGGCACTATCCGACTACCTCAAGGGGCACCCCACCGATGTGGCCTGGATCGCGGCGCTGGCGTAGAGCCCCCTGAACGCTTACGAATGATCGGGCCGCCGGACGGCCTCAGGCCGGAAGAATCATCGGCCCGAGTGATGGGTTTCCTAGGCGGGAATTTGCTTTTTTCCGCTGAATTCCGTATGGTTGAACCGTTATCTTACCGTTTTCCCCTAGGAGCCCCGGAGGATCATGGCCCCCAAGCGGTTCAACGTCATCTACACCGGTATCCGGAAGGAAGGGAAATTCCTGGGCGCCCTGGCGGCCCGGGTTCTGGCCTCCTTCCGCAAGGACACCCGCTTTCCCAAAAAGAACGCCGTGGTCCTGGCCAACGTGGACTACGAGACCGCTGCGGCCCGGGCCCGGGAGCTGGAGGAGATGGGCGGCGCCTGGCGCATCGAACCGGCTGTGCAGGCCAAGGCCCGGGTGGAGCTTTCCACCGCCCCGGGGGAAGCCCCCTATCGGGAGGAATGCCAGCCCACGGTGGTGGACCCCGAGGCCTCCCTGGCGGACGTCCTGTTCTCCCCCCGGAGCTGCCGCCAGCTGGGGGGGGATGCCAAGGGCCTGGACCTGAACAAGGCGGACCAGAAGATCACTCCTTACGAGGGCCTCCTCCTGGTGAGCGTGTTCGCCGACAACGCCCCGGCCAACGATCGTTACAAGCTGCTCCTCTTCATGCGGGACTCGGACCGGAGTTTCGTGGCCGAGGCCAGCAAGATCCGCTATCAGGACTTCCCCGGCGTGCCCGGGGCCATGCTCATGGCCTCCCTGAGAAACTTCGTGGGCTTTTTGTGCAACCAGAAGCCCGGCCTCATGGTGGACGCCGACACCCACCGGTTTCTCCTGGGGGCTCCCCCAAAATCCGTGGGAGGCGGGACCCTGGAGCACGCCACGTCCCTGGGGAGGCTCCTTTCCTCGGAAAAGGAGTTCCTCGCCGCCCGGGAGCGGGCCGCCCGGCCCCGCACCAGTCCGTTCGCCCAGGATTTTTCCGGCCCGGATGAAAAAAAAAAGCCCTTGAAACACCGATAGAAATCACCCCGCCACCGGCTGCGGGTATAGGCCGCCGCCTGGAGGCCGGGATCCACACCTTTGTCTGGGTGGCGGTCCACACCGCCCTTTTCTTCTACTTTTTTTCCCTGGGAGTGGAACTCGCGGTTCCCGGCATGGTGGAGGCGGAGCCGGTCCTCTGGTTTACCGCAGCCACGGCCGGGCTCTCCCTGTTTCTGGCCCTTTTGCGGGTGCTGTACGTCTCCCCGGCCAGAAACGGCCACACCCTGGGCCAGTGGCTGGCGGGCATCCGCCCCCTGGGGCCGGATCTCGGCCCCCCCCGGCCCGGGGCCTGGGCGCTCCGGGCCGGGGCCTCCCTGTTCCAGGCCGTCACCCTGGTGGCGGCTGTGGCCTGGCTTTGGCTGGCCTTCCGGAACAAGAGCCTTTCCGACCGCTTCTCAGGCACCTTCCAGGTTCGGGAAGACAACACCCCCCACTGGCTGTGGAAGCTTTCCCCCATCACGGCTCTGGCCCTGGTCCTTCTCATGGTCCAGTACGCGGGAACGGCCGTCCTGGCGGTCCCCTACTGGGGCTGGCACCTCCTGGGGGCCGTCTCCGGCTGGCTCTTCCTGGTTTACGGCTGGAAGTTCTTCAAACAGATCCGGCCTTCCAGGAGCAGGTGAAGCCGGCCCAGCGGCCCCCATCCCCTGGCCGGAAGCCTTGTCCGGGAGAAAGGAAGCGCGCGCGCCGCGCCTGAATTCCTGGCCAAAAAAAAGGCGCCCCGGGGATTCCGGGACGCCGTTTTTTTCGATGGCTGAGGGACTAGGGTTCGAACCTAGGTTAACGGGGCCAGAACCCGTCGTCCTACCACTAGACGATCCCTCAATTGATCGAATCCCCTACACGAAAACTCCTGCGGCGTCAAGGGCCAGCGGGCCGGAAGGCCCCTTTTTTCCGCTCGGAATGGGGATGTGCAAAAGCCGCCCTTTCCGGAAAGCCTGGAAGCTCCTTCCTTTGCCCAACCGGGCCATGCCTTTTTGGGGAAATGATTCTTTTTCTTTTTTACCGGTCCTTTTTTTGGTAAATAGTATCTGGCGAAACCTTCCCGTATTCTCTATCGTTCTTTCTTTTTTCGCTTCAGCCTGGAGCCATAGCTATGCCCTCGCCCCTGGATCAGCAGCCATGAATTTTCGGAAATTGATAACCGAGGAATGGTCGGAAATCCTGAACGACCTGATCGACGGGTTGGGCGAGACCACCGCCGTCCTGGACCCCAGGATGAACCTCCTGGCCGGGACTTCCCTGCCCGGGGCGAGCCACAAGGTTCCCATAAGAGCCAAGGGCCGTACCCTGGGATGGGTTCACGGCAAGGAAAAGGCCCACATTGTGGCCGGGGTCCTCACCGCCCTGGCGGAAAAGGAAAAAGACCGGGAAGACCTCCTGGCCAGGGTCGGCCGGCGGGAGGACGAGTTGTCCTTTGTGAAGGAGGTCTCCGCCAACATCACTGCCTCCCTGGACGCCTCGGACATCGCCGCCTTCATGGTGGACGAGGCTACCAAGCATATCGAGTCCACGGGAGCCTCGGTCATGCTGGTGAACGAGGAGAACGGCCGGCTGGAGGTGGTGGC
>JAHJUF010000436.1 GCA_018829095.1 Pseudomonadota bacterium
CAACAGCCCCGGGGCGGAAAAGGACGAGGAGGAGATGTCCCTTTCCGAACTGGCCGAATACGTGGCCAGCCGCCAGAAGCGCGACGACCGCTATTACCTCGCCCTCATGCAGTTCCACAAGAAGTTCTCCATGCCCCTGGCCTGCCTGGTCCTGGGCCTGGCTGCCGTGCCCCTGGGGATCGCCGGGACCCGGTCCCGGAAGTCCTATGGAGTGGGCCTGGGCCTGGGCGTGTTTTTGCTATATTACCTGATCCTGGCCGCCGGAGAGGTCTTTGGCGAGGCCGGGGTTTATCCCCCTGTCCTGGGCATGTGGATGCCCAACCTCGTGGTGGGGGGACTGGGCCTGTTCCTCTACCATCGGGCAGCCTCGGACCGGCCCGTCACGGCCCCGGCCTTCCTTCCCCGCCTGGCCCGGCGGGCCTGGGGCCTCCTGGGGCGGGGAGGACGGCCGTGAGCATCCTCTTCCGCCACGTTTCCTCGTCCCTCGCCAAAAATATGGCCGGCGTGCTGGTGGCTGTGGTGGCCGTGTACCTGGCCGTGGATTTCTTCGAGAAGATCGACGATTTCATGGAGGCGGGCCTGGGCCTTGACCGGGCCATGACCTTTTTTGTCTTAAAGCTCCCCTTTGTGGCGGCCCAGGTGGCGCCGGTGGGGGTGCTCCTGGCGGCGCTCATCGTCTACGGCCTCATGGCCCGGCACCACGAGATCACGGCCTATCTCTGCGGCGGCGCGGACCCGGCGCGGCTGTTCCGCCCCCTGTGGGTCCTGGGGCTCGCGGCCACGGCCGTGCTCATGCTTTTTTCCGAAACCGTGGTGCCTGCGGCCAGCCAGAAGGCGGACCGCATCTGGCTGGGGGAGGTGCGCAAGGAGGCGGTCCAGACCGGCAGGGAAAGAAACCTCTGGTACCGGGGGGAGGGGTTCATCGCCCGCATCCTCCTGTTCGTGCCCGAGGAGAACCGGGCCGCCGGGCTCACCCTGTACTGGTTCGACCGGGACTGGAAGCTGGTGAAGCGCCTGGACGCGGACCGGGCGGTTTTCGAGGGCACGGGCTGGCGCATGGACCGGGCCCTGGTCCAGGACCTCTCCGGCCCCAACCCGGGCATGGAAGAGGTGGAAAGCCTGCTCCTGACGCTGCCCTTTGGCGCGGCGGACCTGAAAAGGGTGGTGCGCCAGTCCGGGGAAATGACCTGGAGGGAGCTTTCCGCCTACGCGGACAAGGTGGAGGCCGAAGGCTACGACGCGGCCCGGTTCCGGGTGGACCTGGCGGCCCGGCTTTCCTTCCCCTTTGTGTGCCTTGTCATGGCCTTTTTGGGGGGAAGCCTGGCCCTGCGGTCCAAAAGGGGGGAACACCTGGCCTGGATCATGGTTCTGGCCGTGGCCCTGGCCTTTGGCTACTGGGTGATCCACAGCCTGGCCCTGTCCCTGGGATACGCGGGCATACTGGCCCCGGTCATCGCCGCCTGGACAGCCAACGCCCTGTACGCAGCCCTCACCACGGCCCTGGCCGCCGGGTTCAAGGGGTGACGGGGGCATGGCGCGATTTCTCTACAATCTGATCCTGGTCCTGGGGGCTGTCCTGGCGCTGCCCCTGGTCCTGGCGCTTTGGCTGGTCTCGGAAAAACGCAGAAAATCCCTGCCGTCCCGGCTGGGGTTCCAGGACCTTTCCGCCCTGGACCGCCTGGATGAGCGGCCCGTGTGGGTCCATGCCCTTTCCGTGGGGGAGATGAACGCCGCCGCGCCCCTGGTCCGGGCCCTGGCCGCCCGCCCGGGACCGCCGGTGGTGGTTTCAGCCTCCACCCGGACCGGGATGCGCCGGGCCCGGGAGCTTTTTCCCGGCACGGTTGCGGCTGTGTTCTATTTCCCCCTGGATCTCCCTTTGGTGGCTTCCCGGATGGTGCGGCGGGTGGCCCCGGCCCGGTTCGTGCTGGTGGAGACGGACCTGTGGCCCAATTTTCTCGCGGCGCTCTCCCGGCAAGGCGTGCCCGCGGTTTTGGTTAACGGCCGCCTGTCGGACAAGTCCTTTGCCGGATATTGTCGGGCGCGTTTCCTCATGGGGCCCCTTTTTGCGGGGTTTGCCGGGGTGGGGGCGGCCACCCAGGCCGAGGCCCAGCGGTTTACGGCCCTGGGAGCGGGCCCGGTGCGGGTCACGGGGAATCTCAAGTTCGACGCCGCCCGACCCCCGGAATCCGGCCCGCCTCCGGGCCTGGAGGGGCGGCCCCTGGTGGTGGCGGGCAGCACCCACGCCGGGGAAGAGGAGGTCCTGGCCCGCATCCTGCCGGACCTGAAGCGCCGATTTTCCGCTGCCCTGGTGGTGGCCCCCCGGGACCCGGTCCGGGCCCGGAAGGTCGTTCGGGTCTTCACGGACCAGGGGCTTTTGGCCGAGGTCCTTTCCCGGGCCGGGGAAACCCCGGGGCTGGACGTGGTGGTGGTGGACCGCATGGGCGTCCTGGCGGGCCTGTATGGAACGGGCCGGGCCTGTTTTGTGGGGGGCTCCCTGGTGGCCGAAGGCGGGCACAATCCCCTGGAGCCCGCAGCCGCCGGGAGGCCCGTGGTCTTCGGGCCCCATATGGAGGATTTTCGGGAAATAGCGAATACCCTGGAGGACCGGGGCGCGGCCCTCCGGGTCCGGGACGGGGAAGCCCTGGCCGAGGCCCTGGCCGGTTTCCTGGCCCATCCGGAAAAGGCCGATGCCATGGGGGAAAACGGCCTGGGGTTTGTGGAGGAGAACCGGGGGGCGGTTTCCCGGACCCTGGCGTTGCTGGACGAGGTGGCGAAATGAGCATGGGCGGAGGCTCCAGGATCGAAGACCTGATGCACGACCGGCTTCCGGCCCGGCAGAGCCCCGTGCTGGCGGCCTTTCTTTCGGTGGTGTCCCAGGGCTATTCCCTGGCCATGCGCGCCCGGTGGCGGTTCTACCGTTCCGGGCTCTTGGCCTCAACTCGGCTCCCCTGCGCCGTGGTCTCCGTGGGCAACCTCTCCGTGGGGGGCACGGGCAAGACCCCGGTGACCCTCCTGGCCGCCTCGGCGCTTTCGGAAATGGGGTACCGCGTGGCTGTGATCAGCCGGGGCTATGGCGGGAGCCTCATGCGGGCCGGGGGCGTGGTTTCCGATGGCCGGGAGATTCTCCTTTCCGCTGCCCAGGCCGGGGACGAGCCCTGGCTCCTGGCCCGGAGGCTGCCCGGGGTGGCCGTGGCTGTGGGGGCCCGCCGGGTCCGGTCCGGAGCCCTGTGCGTGGAGCGTTTCGGAGCCCAGGTCCTGATTCTGGACGACGGCTTTCAGCATCTGGCCCTGGCCCGGGACCTGGACATCGTGCTCATGAATAGCAAAACTCCCCTGGGCAATGGCCAGGTCTTCCCCCGGGGTCCCCTGCGGGAACCGGTGGATCATCTCCTCAGGGCCCATGCCCTGGTCCTGACCCGGGCCGGGGAGGGCGCTCCCCAGCCGCCGGATATCTGGCCTTCGGACCGTCCGGTGTTTTCCTGTTCCCACCTGCCCACGGGCTGGGTTTCCGCCCCGGGGCCGGAAGGGCGGTTGACTCCGGCCGCTGGTCCGGGCTACGAACTCGATTTCCTGGCCGGGCGGCGGGTGGCGGCCTTTTCGGGCATCGCAAACAACGAATCCTTTTTTTCCACCCTCCGGGATCTGGGCCATGAGCCTGTGGACTGCCTGGGCTTTGCGGACCATCATCCCTACGCCCCGGCGGACCTGGCCCATATCCGGGCCCGGGCCCGGGAGCGGGGCGCGGACTGCCTGGTGACCACGGAAAAGGACCTGGCACGCCTGGGAGGGCAGGCGGCGGAGGGATTGCCCCTGTACGCCCTGGCCGTGGAGGCCGCCTTCCCGGACGCCGAAGGGTTCCGGCTGCTGCTTTCGGATTCCGTGGAGCGGGCTCTGTCCCGATGGGGAAAGGCAGGCGGTTCTTGACGACGGACCCAAAACCGGATGCCGGGCCCCTGAAGGTGGCGGCCTTCTGGGATGGCCGCGCCGGGCACGAGAAGCAGACCCAGGGGCTCATCCAGGCCCTTTCGCGCCTCACGGAGCTTTCGGTGGAGGATATCCGGGTGCCCGGGGATTCCCGGGCTTTCCGGCTCCAGTGGCGGCTTTTGTGGGCCGGATCGCTTGGCGGGCGGATTTTTGCCTCAGCTTCAGCCGGGGTCAAGGAGCTTTTCGGCCGGGCTGGCGCGGGCGGCGTGGACCTGATTTTGGGCACGGGCTCGGCCACCCACGCGCCCATGCTGCTTTTCCGGGCGGCCCAAGGGGGGCGGGCCGTGACCTGCATGACCCCGGACTTCCCCTTTTCCCGGTCCATGGACCTGTGCATCGTGCCCGGTCACGACCGGCCCCGGCCCGGGGACAACGTTTTTGTCAGCCTGGGCCCCCCCAACACCGCCCCGGCCCATGGCGTTCACGCCCCGGCCCAAGGCTTGGTGCTGGTGGGGGGCGCGGACGAAAAGAGCCATTGCTGGGACAGCCCGGGCATGGTGGAGCGGGTGGCGACCCTGGTCCGGTCGGCCCCGGAAATCCAATGGACCGTGTCCTCGTCTCCTCGGACGCCCCAGGCCATGCTGCCCCTGCTTTCCCAGGCCTGCGGCAAGGAGGGCAACGCCCGGTTCATCCCTTTCGGGGAAACCGGCCCGGGCTGGGTGGAGCGGGCCTACGGCGAGTCGGGCCGGTGCTGGGTCACGGCGGACAGCGTGTCCATGGTGTACGAGGCCCTCACCGCCGGCTGCCGGGTGGGCATCCTGCCCGTTGCGTGGAAAAACCCCCGGGGCAAGATTCCCCGGGCGCTTGCACCCCTTTATGAACGGGGCCTGGCCCTTTCCTGGGAAGAGAGGGCTCGGATGGACGAACCCGGTTTTTCGCCTCCGGTCCTGGATGAAGCGGGCCGGGCGGCCAGGGAGATTTTGAGACGATGGTGGCCAGGCCGATGGTCGTGATGCAGCTTTTGCCGGACCTTGAGTCCGGCGGCGTGGAGCGGGGGACCCTGGAGGTGGGGGCGTTCCTTTCCGCCCACGGGCACCGCTCCCTGGTGGTGTCGGCCGGGGGGCGCATGGTGCCCCGGCTGGTCCGGGAGGGCAGCCGCCACGTCGTGCTGCCCGTGGGGGAGAAGAACCCCCTGGTGCTCCGGGCCTTTTCCCGCCTTAGGAACCTCATCATCGAGGAACAGGTGGACATCCTCCACCTGCGGTCCCGGGTGCCCGGCTGGCTGGCCCTGGCTGTAGTGAAGAGCCTTCCGGCCCGGCAGAGGCCCCGGGTGGTGACCACCTTCCACGGCTTCTATTCGTCCAGGCGTTTTTCCACGGTCATGGTCCGGGGGGATCGGGTCATCGCCATCTCCCGGTTCATCGCGGATCACCTCCGCCAGGTTTACCGGCTGCCTCGGGAAAAAATCCGTGTGATCCACCGGGGCTACGACGCCGAAGTGTTTGACCCGGATTCCGTGGACCCCTCCCGGGTGTCGGCCCTGAAAAAACAGTGGGGCATCGACCCGGGCCAGGGGCCGGTGGTCATGCTGGGAGGGCGCATCACCCGGTGGAAGGGCGGAGAGTATTTCCTGGATGCCCTGGCTGAAATCCGGGACCTCCCCTGGACCGCCGTTTGCGTGGGGGACCTGGCCGAAAACCCGGATTTTTCCGCTTTTCTCCGGTTCAAGACCCATCGCCTGGGCCTGGAGGACCGGGTGATCTTCCCGGGGCACTGCGAGGACATGCCTGCGGCCTTTTTGGCCTGCGATTTGGCCGTGAGCGCCTCCACCCATCCCGAGGCTTTCGGCCGGGTGGCTGTGGAGGCCCAGGCCATGGGCCGTCCCGTGGCGGCCACGGCCCACGGCGGCAGCCTGGAAACCGTGGTCCACGGCCAAACGGGCTGGCTGTTTCCTCCCAACGATGCCCGGGCCTTTGCCCGCACCCTGGCCCTGGGCCTTTCGGACGCGGACCGGCGCCGGGAGATGGGGGAGAACGCCCGGCTCTGGGTCCGGGACCGGTTCACTTCCCGGATCATGTGCGAAAAGACCCTGGCCGTGTACGAAGAGGTCCTGGGTGAACGGGAGGTTTGATTCCGGGGCCGGGGGCGCCGATCCCCGGCCGGAGAGATCATGAAACGCGTTTTGGTCATCAAGATGAGCGCCCTGGGGGACGTGGTCATGGCCGCGCCCCACATCGAGGCCGTGGCCAGGGCCCATCCCGGGGACGAGGTCTGGCTCCTCACCGGCCCCGTTGGGAGGGACCTGTTCGAGGACCATCCTCGAATCCGCCTGGCGGTCCTGGACCGTTCCTCCTTGTGGGGGGAGAAAAGCCTGTGGGGCCGGGTCCAATGGATGCGGCGCACGGGCTTTGACAAGGTTTTCGACCTTCAGGGCAACCGCACGAGCCGCCGCCTGGTGCGCTGGGGCCGCCCGGGCTTTTCCGTGGGCACTCAACCCCTGGCCGTGTACGACCGGGCCCCGGCGGAGCCCTATCTGCCGGAAACCCAACAGAACGTCTTCGACCGGCTCAACGATACCCTGAAGGCCGGGGGGCTGGACCCGGCCCCGGCCCGGGCCCGGTTTCATATTTCGGAACAAAAGGCCGCTGTCGTGGCCCAATGGATGGAGCAAAACCGGGTGGTTGAGCAAGGCTTTGCCGTGTTTCACGCCGGGAGCGCCCCGGGCTGGGAGTCCAAGCGCTGGCCTGCCCGGCACTGGGCCGAGTTGGCGGACCGGGTGGACCGGGCGGGTTTTTCCTGCGTATGGGTGGGCTCGGCCTCGGACGCTCAGGTGAACCGTGGGCTTGCCGCCCGGACGGGCCACGACGCGACGGACCTTTTTTCCCCGGCCCAGGTGCACGAGCTGGCCCGGCACGCGGCTTTCGGCGCGGCGTCGGACTCGGCTCCCATGCACCTTTTTGCCGCGGCGGGCATCCCTGTGTACGGGTTCTTCGGTCCCACCTCCCGGGTCAGGAGCCACGCCCTGGGCCAGGGGGACCGGGTGCTTTTTGGCGACGCCCCGTGCAGCCCCTGTTTCCTGGGGACCTGCCCCCGGGACCGGAACCACGCCTGCCTGGAAGACATCTCCCCGGGCCGGGTCTTTGCGCGCATCAACCAGGACCTGGGCCTGTTGACCCGGGACCGGAACACCATTTGATCTGAATATCCGGGAAGAATTTCGTTGAATGGGCCATGAATTCAAGATGATGATCGTTCGGCCAGGCGGCCGGGACGGGTTCCCCCCTTTGAAAAAGGGGGGACAGGGGGGATTTTTTTCGTTCCGGGGGACGCACCGTTTTTGGGGGCATTCGGACCGATGGCGGGATTTTTCACCCTTTGGGCGGTGAAGGACCCGGGATAGGGGGGCTTTGCATGCCGACGGTCCTGTGGTGGGGCAGGGGAGACCCGGACTATTCCCGGAACCGGGTGGTCCTCTCCCTGTTTGCGGACCTGGGGTGGAGGGTGGAGTCCTTCCGACCCGTATCCAGCCCCCTGGGCGGCTGGCAGGCCCGGTTCGCGGGGCTCGCCAGGCCGGACCTGGTGTGGGTGCCCTGTTTCCGCCAGACGGACCTTTCCCCGGCTGCGGTCTTTGCCAAAAAATGGGGCGTGCCCCTGGTGGCCGACCCCCTCATCTCCGCCTTCCAGAAGGAGGTGGCTGAGCGGGGAAAGCACCCCCCGGGCTCCCCGGCGGCTGAGAAACGGCGGCGCTGGGAGTCCTCGGCCCTGGCCAAGGCGGAGGTGGTGGTGTGCGACACCCCGGCCCACGCCCGGTATTTCGAGCAAAACCTGGGGGTTGATCCCAGGAGGACCGCCGTGCTCTTCGTGGGCGCGGAAGAGGGCCTGTTCACCCATCGCCCCCTGGAGGGGACGCCCGCTGCGCCTTTTGAGGTACTGTTCTATGGCTCGTTCCTGAAGCTCCAGGGCCCGGAGATCATCCCCCGGGCGGCGGCCCTGTGCGCGGACCTTCCGGCCCAATGGACGCTCCTAGGCTCCGGGGATCTCCTGGAGGCCACCAGGGAGCGGGCCCGGGGACTCGCCAACCTGGCTTTCGAACCCTGGATTGCCTATTCGGACCTCCCGGCGCGCATCGCCCGGGCCCAGGTGGTCCTGGGGGTATTTGGGGATACGGAAAAAGCGGGCTTGGTGATCCCCAACAAGGTGCACCAGGCCATGGCCGTGGGCCGGCCCCTGGTGACCCGGGCCGCCCCGGCCTACGAGGGCGTTTTTGCCAGCCACCCGGACGTGGGCTGGGTGCCCCCGGCCGACCCGGAGGCCCTGGCCGCCCGGGTGAGGGAATTTTTGGCTGAGCCCGCTTCCCTGGCCGAAAGAGGGAGAAGAACCCGGGCGCTTTTCGAGAAACATTTCTCCCAGGATGTGCTCAGGGGACAGCTTTCCGGCATCCTGGAAAAGGCCCTGGCGGCCAGTGGAAAGAAAGGGAATCCTTGACCCCTGAAACCCGGCAGGCATGGGCCAACCGCCTGGACGCGGTGGTGGCCTGGTGCGCGGCGCTTTTGCCCGTGGGCATCGTGGTGGGCAACGCGGGCTTCGAGGGCCTGGTGGCCCTGGCCGGGCTCGCCTTCCTGACACGCTGCGCCCTGGCCCGGAGAAATCCCCTGGCCGTGGTCCGGGAGGAGCCCATCGTCCTGGCCTGGGGGGTCTGGTGGGCTGTGGCAACGGTTTCCGTGCTGGTGAACGGCGCGGGGTCCAAGGGCCTTGGGCACGACATCGCCCTGGTCCGCTACTTCCTGTTCGTGGCCGCCGCATCGGACACCGGAACCCGGCGGCCTCTTTTCAACATGATGGCCCGGGGGCTGGCTGCTGCGGTGGTCCTGGGGGCGGTGAACACCCTTTCGGCCTATGCCCTGGGCTTTGACCTCCTGGGCAGGCCGCTTGTCCGGTACACGGGCAAGCTCAAGGAGGCCAGCCGCCTGGCCGGGCTTTCCGCCTATGCGAGCCCCTTTCTCCTGGGCTGGGCCGCCTCGGCGGGGGTCCGGGCCGGGCGGGTCCGGGCCGCGCTGTTTGCCCTGTGCGCCCTGTCTTTTGGCCAGGTGCTCCAGACCCGGGTGCGGACGGCCCTTCTGGGGGCTGCTGCCGGTTTGGCCGCCGTGGCCGCGTGGATGGGCCTCACCCGCCGGGGGACCCGGGCCCTGACCCTGGCGGCAGTGGCTTTCCTGGCCGTGGGCGCTGGAGTGTTCCTGGCCAAGGGATATCTGGACCCCACCC
>JAHJUF010000437.1 GCA_018829095.1 Pseudomonadota bacterium
GGAAAACTGCGAGGAAGCCATCCGGGAAAGGATCAACCGGTTCCACCGGTTCTGCGTGAACATGGACCGTTCCACCGAGATCCATGAGAGCATGATCGGGGACTCGGACACCTCTTTGTCTTCCGCCAAGCTGGTGGCCCAGAAAAAGGAGCTCCACGAAAACTGCGACCCTCTGGTCCAGGCCTTTTCCCTTTTCGTGGAAAACCCCGGGGACACCTCGGGCGGCGAAACGTTCCTGTCCGCCCTGGACCGCATCCAGGAGGACGGGCGGCAGGACTACCTGCCCACGATCCAGTCCTTGCCCTACGAGGATGCCATGGCCGCCACCCTGTGGATGTCCGCCGTGGTGTCCCACGTGCGGGGCCGGGTCATGGAACTCCTGCCCACCCTCAACCATTGATCCCCTTTTTTACGAGGACCGCATGAACGGACTTTTCGGCACCGACGGGGTGCGGGGACTGGCCAACGCCGAACCCATCACCCCGGAAACTGCGGCGGGCCTGGGCCGGGCCGTGGCCCTGCATTTCCGGAGCCTGGGATTTTCCGGACCCGTGGTCCTGGGCCGGGACACCCGGATCTCCGGCGGCATGCTGGAACACGCGGCCGCCGCCGGGGTCGCCTCGGCCGGGGCTGACGCCGTGCTGGCCGGGGCGCTGCCCACCCCGGGGATTTCGTTTTTGGTGCGGGATCTCAAGGCCGCCGCCGGGGTTGTGATCTCCGCGTCCCACAACTCCTGGGAGGACAACGGCATCAAGCTCTTCGGCCCCGGGGGAGCCAAACTTTCCGATGAGGACGAGGCTGCCGTGGAGTCCTTTTTCCACGAGCCCCCCCCTTCCCTGCCCCGGCAAACCGGACGCATCCGGAGCGCCCCCGGCCTCTCGGCCCGGTATGTGGATTTCCTGGTTTCCCGCATTTCCGGGCCGTTCCCGGACCGGCTCACGCTGGTCCTGGACTGCGGCAACGGGGCCACCTGCCGGGTCGCGCCCAAGGCCTTCGCCCGCCTGGGGATTCCGGTCCGGGCCATCCACATCCGGCCCGACGGCATGAACATCAACTGGAAATGCGGCTCCCAGGATACCGGGGACCTCCAGAAGGAGGTGCTCCGGAACGGGGCTTCCCTGGGGCTGGCGTTCGATGGGGACGGGGACCGGTGCATCGCGGTGGACGAGGCGGGGCGGCCGGTCTCGGGCGACCGGATCCTCCTGGCCTGCGCCCGGGCCATGGACGCCTCGGGACGGCTCGCCAACCGCACGGTGGTCTCCACGGTCATGAGCAACCTGGGCCTGAAAAAAGCCCTGGATGAGGCGGGCATCCGCCACGTGGAAACGGACGTGGGCGACCGCCAGGTCCTTTCGGCCATGCGGAAACACGGCGCGGTCCTGGGGGGAGAGGACTCGGGGCACATGATCTTTGCCGACCGCCATGCCACCGGGGACGGCATCCTCACGGGCCTGGAACTCTTCACGGCCCTGGCTGCGGACGGTCGGCCCCTCTCGGCCCTGACCCAGATGGAGGTCTTTCCCCAGGTGCTGGTGAACGTGCCGGTGCGGGAAAGGAAGGATCTGGACAGCCTGGCCGGGGTGCGGGATGCCGAGGAACGGGCCCGGAAAACCCTGGGCGCCGACGGCCGGGTCCTGGTGCGCTACTCCGGGACCCGCCTGGTGTGCCGGGTCATGGTGGAAAGCCGGGACGAGGAGACCACCCGGTCCCTGGCCGAAGATATCGCCGATGCGGTGAAAAGGGAACTGGGCGCGTCCTGACGCCGGATCAGTCCGCCAGGAAATACGTAACCGTGGACACGACCCGAACCTTTTTGATGTGAGGCGTGTTGTTGTCCCGGCCCTCCATGGCTCCCCCCCTTCATTTCTCGATCCCTGTCCGCGCCTGGACGCCCTGGAAATAGTAGTGCTTCACCGCCTTCATCTCCGTGACCAGATCCGCCACGGCCACCACATCCGGGTGGGCGTTCCGGCCTGTCAGGACCAGCTCCACGCCTTGGGGCTTGTCCCGGATGACCGCCAGCAGGTCCTCCACCGGAAACAGGCCGAACCAGGCCGCCACATTGGCCTCCTCCAGGATGACCACGTCCCAGTCGCCGGTCTGCATGGCGGCCCGGGCCTCGGCCAGGCCCTTGCCCGCCGCCCGGACGTCCGCCTTGTCGGGCTCACCCCGGACGAACCCGGAAAGGCCGTGCTGGCGCAGGGTGATGTGGTCGGAAAACCGGGCCAGGGCTTTGATCTCGCTGTATTCCCCCATCTTCATGAACTGGGCGATGTACACGGAAAGCCCCGCCCCGGCGGCCCGCACCGCCAGCCCCAGGGCCGCCGTGGTCTTGCCCTTGCCGTCGCCCGTGTACACCTGCACGTACCCCTTTTCCATGGAGGATGCCTTTCTATGTCTGCCGGTTCTTCCGGTCCGGATGGTCGCGCTCCCGGAACCGGCGCACGCCCTCCAGGAGGTCGGGATCATCAAAAAGACGGTTGAAGCATTCGGCCTCAACGCGCAACCCCTCGGCCAGGGGAAGGCCGAAACCCCGGACCGCGGCTTCCTTGTCCGTGCGGATGGCCCCCTGGGGAAGCCGGCAGATCATCTCCGCCATTTCCAGGGCCCTTTCCAGGGATTTCCCCCTGGGCACCACCTCGTTCACCAGGCCCATGGCAAACGCCTCGTCCGCGTCGACGACCCGGCCGGTGATGATGAGCTCCATGGCCCGGCCCATGCCGATGATGCGAGGGAGCCTCTGGGTGCCTCCATCGGCCAGGCCGATGTTCCACCTGCGGCAGGTGACCCCGAACCGGGCGTGCTCCTCAGCCACCCGGATGTCCGCGAAACAGGCCCACTCCAGCCCCCCGGCATAGGCAACGCCGTTGACGGCCGCGATGATGGGCTTGTAGATGTCCGTCCACCGGGAGGGCCCCAGGATGCCGGGACGCTCCCCCCGGGCATGGGCCGCCTGCTCGGCCGGGGTCAGGGGCAAAAGCCCGGATTCCGGGGTGCTCTTCAAATCCCCGCCCGCGCAGAAGGCCCGGTCCCCCGCCCCGGTGATGACCGCCACCTTGGCGTTCCCATCGTCCCGGAAATCCGTCCACGCCTCCACCAGTTCCCGGTGGGTTACGGCGCCGACGCAGTTCATCACCTCCGGCCGGTTGAACCGGATGATGGTCACCTCGCCGCGTTTTTCATAGGAGATCTGGGCAAAATCCATGGGGGCTCCCTGGGATGGGGATGGAGGAACACCGCCGGGAAACCGGCCGAATGAAAAAGGGGCGGCCCCGCCGTGCGGTGCCGCCCCTTCCGTTTCCGAAAAACGGATGAAAAACCCCGCTGCCCTACACGGCGTTCCACCCCTTGGAACGGTGGGTGCCGGAAAAACGGTCCACCACCAGGCACTCGGCGTCCGGAGTGCGGTCCGTGAAGTACAGGCCGTCCTTGGGTCCCATGACGAAAACCGCCGTGGACAGGGCATCGGCCCGGGTGACGGTTTCCGCCCGGACGGTGACCGAGGACGCGGTGATGGGCGAACGGCCCGTCCAGGGGGTGACGATATGATGGTAGAGCTTTTCCCGGTCGAAGTACACCTCGTAGTCCCCCGAGGTGGCCACCGCGCCATGGGTCATCCTGATCTCATCCACGTACCGGCCGCCATTGGGGTTGCGGACCGCCACGGTCCAACCCCGGCCGCCGCCCTTGCCGCCGATGGCCCGGATGTCGCCCCCGGCATTCACCAGGCCGTGGGCCACGCCCGCCTTTTCCAGGGCCCGGGCTCCGGCGTCGATGACATAGCCCTTGGCGATGCCGTCGAGGGTCACGCCCATGCCGGGCAGGGCCAGCCGGGCGCTGCGTCCCTCCACCAGGACCCCCTGGCCGCTCACCAGGGCCACGGCCTTTTCCAGGTCCTTTTCCGGGGGAGGCGTACCAAAGCGCGAGAAATGATCCCGGAACAGGTCCACCACAGGCTGAACCGTGATGTCAAAGGCGCCGCCGGACATAAGGTAATACTGGCGGGACTGGGCAAGCACGTCCACCACCTCGTCGGGCAGGCCGTCCACCTTGCCGTCGGCATTCAGCGCGCCGATGGCCGAGGCGGATTGGAAGCGGTCCAGAAGCGCCGCCACCCGGTCCATCTCGGCAAAGGCGAGGCCTATGGCATCGTCGGCCTGGGCGGCCGAGGGGCTCATCACGGTGATGGCCACCAGGGTGCCCATGGCTTCCCGGGTCCGGGTCACCTTGGTGAGCTCCCGGTCAAAGGCCAGGCTTTCGGAAACAGGCAGGAGCGACACGGTGGCCGCCCCTAGTCCAAGCATTCCCGAGAGCCTGAGAAACTCCCGGCGGTCCATTTTTTTCATGTTCTTGCCAGGCATCCCGATCCTCCTTGCCGGCGTGGGGTGTTGATCAGTATTCCCTGGGCGTCCGGTTCAGTTCCTCCAGCGTGAACACCGGTCCGTCCTTGCACACGAACTCCATGCCGATGTTGCAACGGCCACACATCCCGATTCCGCATTTCATGCGGTTTTCCAGGGACATGATGATGTGGTCGTGGGCATAGCCCAGCTTCTCCAACACCGGCTGGGTAAACTTTATCATGATCGGGGGGCCGCACACAATGGCATAGGTGTCGTTATCCGCCTTGGGAGCGTTCTTCTCCGTGATGGATGGCACGAAACCCACGTTGTACTTCCAGTCCGGATCGTCGGCCCGGTCCACGGTGATGTGCATGTTGATGTCGTCCCGGCGCTCCCATTCGGCCAGCTCGTCCCGGTACAGAAGCATGCCCGGAGAACGGGCGCCATACACCACGTGGATGTCGCCGAACTTCTTCCGGTTGTCCGGGTGGAGCATGTACACGATGGAGGAACGCAGGGTCGTGAAGGCGAAACCGCCGCCGATGATCACCACGTTCTTGCCCTGGAGCTTCTCCCAGGGGTACCAGTTGCCCATGGGCCCCCGGACGCCCATGATGTCGCCTTCCACCATGTTGTGCAGGGCCGAACTCACCACGCCCACCTTGTTCACGGTGAACATGAGGAAGCCCTTCTCCGTGGGGGAGGAGGCGATGCCGATGGGGATTTCGCCCTTGCCGGTGACGGAAAGTTCGGCGAACTGGCCCGGCATGTAGGAAAACTTCTCCTCGTCAGCCGGGTCCAGGAACTCGAACTTGAAGGTTTTCAGATTCCGGTCCTCGGTCTCGATAACCGTGCTGGCGATCCTGACCGGGTAGGGATAGTAGGGATTTTCCACCTTCAGACCCCCCTTATGCGGGACAAGTTTCAGGCTCGGGTTCGTACTCGTTCATGATCTCGCAGACCCGGCGGATGTCGATGTTCACGGGGCAGTGCTGCACGCACCGGCCGCATCCCACGCACATGATGCCCTTGTCGTAGCGGTCCACGAAATACTTCAACTTGTGCATGAACCGCTGGCGCACCCGGTCTGTCTTCTGGCCCCGGGGGTTGTGCCCCGTGCCGTGGAGGGTGAACAGGGGGAACATGCACGAGTCCCAGTTCTTCATGCGCACGCCGTCGGTGCCCGCAACCTCGTCCTGGATGTCGAAGCACCAGCAGGTGGGGCAAAGAAAGGTGCACGTGCCGCAGTTGATGCAGGAAAAGGCCACATCGTCCCAGAACTTGGCGTTATGGAGCTGATTGGTGACCTTGCCCGCCAGTTTGTCCGCAGATACGAAGGACGTGATCTTCTCCGCAGCAACGGCTGCGCCGTCGACAAAAGCCTTCTCCGCACCGGAGGCTTCTCCGGCCCAACCGGCTGCGGAAACCAGCTTCCCGCCCTTTTCCGTCAACACCTTGACCAGGTAATGGTCTCCTTCGTCCTTTAGAAGCACGTCCAGTCCGGCCTCGTCAAAAGGCCCGGACCCGGCGCTGGTGCAGAAACAGGCGGAGCAGGGCTCGTCACAGGCCAGCCCCACCAGGGTGGTGGCCTCGTAGGCGGAAAGCCAGTACGGGTCCTTGTATTCCGGAGTGTCGAAGTTCAGCTTCACCAGGCCGAAAGCCTTGGCGTCGCAGGGCCGGATTCCCAGGATGGCCCGGGGGGTTTCATCCCGGGGCGGCTCCTTATGAACATGGTGATCCGGCCGGCTCTTGTCCAGGGTGTAGGTGAACAGGATCTCGGACTGGGGGTAGACCGTGGACTTGGGGGAGAGCCGGGTGTTCCGGAAGCTGAAATCCGGCTCCTGCCCCTTTTCCAGGGGGCGGAAATTGAAATGACTCCGCTCCAGGACCGGCCCAAAGACCCGGAAGGAATCTTTCAACCCCTCCACGCCCCGCGCCCAGTCGTTTTTGGTGATTTTGAGAAAGCGCATCTTTCTCCCCTATCTCGTTGTCACTTGATGAACTTGCCCGGGTCGTCGGGACGAAAGGTGTCCAGGGGCGGCCGAACGTCGGGGCTCATGCCCGCCTCCCAGTCGAACAGCTCCTTGCAGTCCTTTTCGAGCTTCTTGGTGAACTGGCGCACGTTGATGCCCACGGGGCAGGCCCGCTCGCAGGCCCCGCAGTCCGTGCACCGGCCCGCGCAGTGAAAGGCCCGGAGGAAATGGAAGGTGAGCGTGTCCGTGGGGTCGATGCTCTTGCCCACCCACTGGGGCTTGGACTCGTCCACAAAGCAGGTGGGGCAGTAGCACAAGGGGCAGGCGTTCCGGCAGGCGTAACAGCGAATGCAGCCGGAAAGAAGCTCCTCGAAGTGAGCATACCGCTCACCCGGAGTCATGGCCTCCACTTCCCGGATGTCCGTGTACCGGTCCTTCTCCTGCTCGGGCAGGGGATCGGCCAGCATCTCGTCGGACAGGACGGGATTGACGTGGACGCAGATGGCGCAGTTGTCCTGGAGAACGGATTCGCGGTCCAGGACCTTCTCAAAGCCCGGGCCCGTGACCGTGAGCCTGCCATCCGCTTCCGCCACAGACGTGATGTCCTTGCCGTCCACAGCGGCGGCCACCTTGCGGCGGTCCATCATGCGGGTGCAGGGCGCGCCGATGATCACGAGCTGGTCGCGATTGATCTGGTTTTCCGCGATGTGCTGGGCCATGTTCCGGCTGTCGCAGCCCTTGGCCACCACCGCGATCCTGTCCTTGCGCCTGGGGAGGTAGTTGGCCAGGTTCACTCCGCAAAAGGAGTTGAAGACCAATTGGTCCACCCCGGCGGGGTCAGAGACCAGGCAGGGCTCGGCCATCAGAGGCACGGTCCCTTCCCGGAACCCGATCACCACGTCCACCTTTCCCTCGGAAAGGAGCTTTTTGGCGATTTCCCGGATTTTCTGGGTGTACTCGGTCATGTCAAGCCACCTGTGCCTTTTCCTTGACGAACCGGTCCGCAGGCCCCAGGGCTTTCACTTCCTCGATGACCTTGGTGGCCACGTCCACGAACTTGGTGGCCTCAGCCGAGGAGATCCAGGAGAAATGGAGGCGGCCGGGATCAATTCCCACATGCTCCAAAAGGTTCTTGAACAGGGCGAATTTCCGACGAGCGTAGTAATTACCTTCCAGGTAATGGCAGTCGCCCGGATGTCAGCCACTCACCCATACCCCATCCACGCCCCGGCGGAAGGCCGCCAGGATGAACTTGGGGCTCATGCGGCCCGTGCAGGGTATGCGGATCACCCGGAAATTCGGCGGATACTGCATCCGGCTCACCCCGGCCAGGTCCGCGGCTCCGTAGGTGCACCAGTTGCAGAAAAACGCGGCGATTTTCGGTTCCCATTCAGCCATGGTGTTCTCCCCTTTGCTAAATGCTACATCGCGTTGATCATGGCGAAGATCTGGTCGTTGTCAAATCCCAGCAGATGGATGGCCCCGCTCCGGCAGGAAGCCACGCACAGCCCGCAGCCCTTGCACAGGACCGGATTGATTTCCGCTTTACCCGCGTTGGGCCCGGCCGCGATGAACGAAGGCGCGGAGTACGGGCACACGGACACGCAGATCCCGCAGGAGCTGCAGGAAGCCGGATCGGTCCGGGCCACCTGTCCGGAGGTGTTGATGGTTTTGCGGGCCAAAAGCGTCACCGCCCGGGAGGCGGCCGCCTGGCCATGGGCCACGGCCTCGTCCAGGGGCTTGGGATAATGGGCCATGCCGCAGAGGAACACGCCGTCCGTAGCGAACTCGCTGGGTCCCAGTTTGGCGTGGCGCTCCACGAAGAAGCCGTCCTCGTTGATGGGCACCTTGAACATCTGGGCCAATTGCTCTTCCCGGTTGGGCAGGATGGCCGAGGCCAGGCAGACCAGGTCCGTGGGGATCTGGATGGTCCTCCCCAGGATGTGATCCCGGACGGTCACCGTGAGTTCGCCGCCTTCCGTGGCCACCACCGGCTTTTCGGCCTGGTCGTAGCGCACGAAGATGACGCCCGCCTCCCGGGCCTTCTTGTAAAGGAGTTCCCGCTCGCCGTAGGTGCGCAGATCCCTGTACAGGATGAACACGCTGGCAGCCGGGTTCCGTTTCTTCAGTTCCAGGGCCGCCTTCACCGAATGGGTGCAGCACACCCGGCTGCAGTAGGGCCGCTGGGGCTCCCGGGAACCCACGCACTGGATGAAGACCGCGCTGTCCACCTTCTCCAGGGAGGCATCGCCCTTGATGAACTTTTCGTCCAGCTCCAGGGAGGTCAGCACCCGGGGGTCCTGGCCGTACAGGTACTCGGTGGGCGTGTACTCCCGGCCGCCCGTGGCCACCACGGCCACGCCGTGTTCCAGGTTCACGTCCGGGCCCTGGCCGGAGATGGTGGTCTTGAAGTTGCCCACAAAGCCTTCCACGGACGCCACGGCGGCGTTGGTATGCACGTGGATGAGGCTGTTGGCCTCGATCTGGCCGGACATGCGGGAGAGCAGCTCCTGCATGTCCTCGTCCTTGGCGGTCTTGTAGATGGACAGGGCCTGGCCGCCCAGGAGGCCGTTCTTTTCCACGATATGGGTCTCGTAGCCCTGGCCCGCCAGGGAGAGAGCCGCGGCCATGCCCGCCGGACCGCCGCCGATGACCATGGCGGTCTGGTTGATGGAAAGTTCCGCCTCCACCAGGGGGTCCTGGAGCATGGCCTTTTCCACGGCCATGCGCACCAGGTCCTTGGCCTTGTCCGTGGCTTTGTCCGGTGCGTTTTTGTGGACCCAGGAGGCCTGGTTCCGGATGTTGGTCATCTCAAAGAGGTAGCGGTTCAGGCCCGCGTCCACCAGGGTTTCCTGGAACAGGGGCTCGTGGGTCTTGGGCGTGCAGGCAGCCACCACCACGCGGTTCAAGCCCTGCTCCTGGATGATCTTGCGCATGGAGTCCTGGTTGTCCTGGGAGCAGGAGTACAGGTTCTCCGCCGCATAGGCCACTCCGGGAAGGGTCTTGGCGTATTCCACCACCCCGGGCACATCCACCACGCTGGCGATGTTGGTGCCGCACTTGCACACGAACACGCCGAGGCGAGGAGCCTCGCCCTTGATGGGCCGCTCCACCACGGCCTCTTTGGTCTTGGTCTCCGTGCCCCGGGCCGGGGCCAGGATTTCGCCCACCGCCGCGGCCGAGGCGGAAGCCTCCACCACGGACTGGGGGATGTCCTTGGGTCCGGCCAGCACGCCGCAGGCGAAGATGCCCTCCCGGGTGGTGGCCACCGGGGCCAGGCTGCCCGTGAGGGCGAACTGGCTGGCGGTGAGTTCCACGCCGAACTTCCTGGCCATTTCCGCCACCTCGGCGGTCACCTGGAGCCCGACGGAGAGGACCACGAGGTCGAACTTCTCGTACTCAATGGCCCCTTCGTCCGTGGCGTAGCGGATTTCCAGCTCCTTGGTCTCCGGGTCCTCGGTGACCGTGTGGACCTTGCACCGGATGAACCGCACGCCGTCGGTCTTGGCCTTCTCGTAGTAGCGCTCGAAGTCCTTGCCGTGGGTCCGGATGTCCATGTAGAACACCGCGCAGTCCAGGTCTTCCTTGGAGTGCTCCTTGCTGATGATCGCCTCCTTGATGGCGTACATGCAGCAAACGGACGAGCAGTAGGGATGATCGCACTTGTTCATGTCCCGGGAGCCCACGCACTGGAGCCAGGCGATCTTTTTGGGCTCCGCCTTGTCGGACAGGCGCACGAGATGGCCGGCGGTGGGACCCGAGGCGGAGAGCAGCCTCTCGTACTCCAGGCTGGTCACCACGTTCTTGTACTTGGAGTAACCCAGGTTGTCGTGGATGGAGGGATCAAAGGCCTCGGAACCCTGGGACAGGATCACCGCCCCCACGTTCAAGGTCTTCTTGACTTCCTTGTCCTCGAAGTTCACGGCGTCCGCAGGGCAGACCTTGGCGCAGTTACCGCACTTGCCCTTGATGAGATAGATGCACTGGGAGGCGGCTATCGCATACTTCAAGGGCACGGCCTGGGCGTACTTCACGTAGATGGCCTTGCGCTTGGCAAGCCCGGCGTCATAGTCGTTTTCCACCTTCTTAGGGCACTTCTCCGCGCACATGCCGCAGCCGATGCACTTCTCCATATCCACGTACCGTGGATGCTGGACGAGGTTCACCGTGAAGTCGCCCTTTTCCCCGCTGATCTCTTCCACTTCGCAGAGCGTGTGAAGCTCAATGTTGATGTGCCGGCCGAC
>JAHJUF010000438.1 GCA_018829095.1 Pseudomonadota bacterium
CGGTTGTCTTTCATCTGCAACTGCTGCGGCTGCTGCTGCACCATCCTCCGGGGCCGGACCCATCACAAGCTGTCCACGGCCTTTGCCCCCTCCCGGTACGTGGCCCGGGTGGACCCGGAGCTTTGCATCGGCTGCGGGGTATGCGCCGAGGAACGCTGCCCTGTGGGCGGCATCGAAATGGAGGACTACCTGGCCCGGGTGAACGAGGCGGAATGCATCGGCTGCGGCCTGTGCGCCACCACCTGCGCCGAGGAGGCCCTCAGCATGGGGCCGCGAGCCCCGGCCCCGGCCACCCCGGCCACCATGGCGGAAATGGGATTGGCCGTGGCCTCGGAAAAAGGCCGCCTGGAAGCTTTTTTCAAGTTGATGAAGAAGTAGGGGGAATCAGGGGGATCAAGGGGGCTATCCGGGGCAACGGGATTTTCACGGTTTGGTTTCCCTGTTTTGAGCCGAGGGATTGCCCAATTATTGCCCGGACCAGGATGAAAAAAAATCCCCCCTGCCCCCCTTTTTCAAAGGGGGGAACTCCGCTTGGCGCTTTTTCCTGGAAAACCCTTTGCCAGGTAATCCCCAGCATCCGGGCAAAACCACAGCTGGCCAGAGCAGCCTATACTTTTCTCAAAAACATCTGGAACGCCCGGGCGTCGTGGCCTTTGAAGGTTTTTACGTTCACCAGCCTTTCCGAGACCATGGCAAAACCCGCCAGGAGATCCTCGATCCAGCCCCTTTCGTGGTGCCGGAACATCCCCCCGTCCGGCAGGCGGAAAACGCCCCGGGGAAGCCCTTGGGCCTCGTTCTCCGCGTACCGGGCCCGGTTGCGTTCGTCCTCCTGGAGAGGATAGTCGCTCACATGCAGGACGCCCCCGGGCGCGAGCACCCGCCGGATCTCCCCCACCAGCCGCCTCTGGGCCCCGTCCTCCGGCACGCAGGTGAGCACCGCGAAAAGGATCACGGCGTCCACCGAGCCATCGGCCAGGGGCAGGGGGCCGGATTCCCACACATCCAGGGCGAGTCCCGGAAATTCCCGCCTGCCCCGGGCCACCAGTTCCGTTGAAACATCCAGGCCCCGGACCCGGCCGTACCCCGCGTTGGAAAGCTGGTTCACGCATCTTCCATACCCGCACCCCAGGTCCAGGACCCGGGCCTGGCGGGGGACCAGCCGCCCGAAAACCTCCAGGCTCAGGGGATGGGTGAAGGAAACGCTCCCGGCCCGGCCGTTCCAGTAGCCCGTGGGACGGTCCGGCCAGGTTCCGGGGGGCGCCCCGGAGCCCGGGTCATCGGGTCCCGACGGCTGGTTCATGATCCGGCTCCCCGGGAGGGTTGGCGGGCGGGCAGGGCAGCAGTCCGGGATGGCTTTCCAAAAACCGGAAAAGCTCCCCGGCCGCGATGCGGTGGGCCGTATCGTTGGGATGGTGGTCCATGGGATGGGCCCACAGGTCCCGGGCCTGGTGGCGGCTGAAGGCGGGCAGCAGGTCCACCAGAGAGATGCCCTCCCTCTCGCAAAGAGCCCGGATCTTGTCGTGGATTTCGTGAAACGGGTAGTTGTCGAAATCGTAAAGCAGGGGGAAAAGGAGGACCACCAGGCGCTGGCCGTTGCTCTCGATTTGACGGTTCCAGCCCGCGAACAAGGCGAATTTCCCTGCAGCGTCCTCCCCCTTGAACGCATCCAGGTAGGCCTTCACCGTGACCTTGTGGAGCCGGGCCCGGTCCACCCGGCCCAGGATGAGGTTCACCAGGGCCGAGTGGTCCCGAAGCAGGCTGTAGGAAAAGTCTCCGTTGTTGAAGTCCACGAAGTCCAGGCCCTGGATACCCCCGGGCGCTTCCAGGCCGAAGTCGTTGAGCACGAACCCGTAGACCACCAGATCCCCGTTCTCCCCCTTGTTCCAGGCCCGGGCCTCCTGGGTCTCGTATTCGGTAATCACGTCTTCCAGGGATTCGCCAACCCTGGCCGCGTTCTTGACCCGGGCCGGGCACCCCGAGTCCCGGAGCAGCTTCTCCAGGCGCACCGAATACAGGTCCGGGTATCGGACCCCCCGTCCCCAGGTGAAGGAATCCCCCAGAATCAGGATGGAAGGCCCGCCCTCCTCTTCAGGCCTGGGGGCCAGTGGGGGGAGGTCCCGGTCCGGGAGGCGGAGATGATCGGAATCCGTGGCAAAGGGCACCCCATAAAGAACCCGGCCGTTCTCCCGGGTCAGGGGGGAAAAATAGCCCCGGGGATTGGTGTAGTACAGGGAACTTTGGTTGGAGAACCGCTGGTAATGGGGCCCCCAGCCCCCGATGCGCACCGCAATCTCCAGGACCGCCAACAGGCCCGCCAGGGCGATGACCACCGTGGCCAGGACGAACAGGGGTTTTCGCTTGTTCCTCATCACGGCCTTTCCTGGGTTTCGAATACCGGCATGGGCATGACCCGCCCCCCCGGCGGGGCGGCCCCGGACCGGAGTTCCCGGGCCATTTCTCTGTGCTCCCGGGCCTCTTCCGGCCTTCCGGCCTCCTCCAGGGCCCGGGCCAGGTCTCCCTGCACCTGGGCCATGTAGGGATAGCGGGCCAGGGCCTTTTCCAAAAAGGGGATGGCCCGCCTGCCCTCCCCCCGGTCCAGCAACGCGGCCCCATAGGCCCCTAGGATGGCCGGATGCTCCGGGTCCAGGACCAGGGCCCGGCGGATCTCGGCCAAGGCCTCCTCCTCCCGGCCCACCCGGTCCAACGCCATGCCCAAAAGCGCCCGGCGCTCCCCGCTGGCCGGGCCTTCCCGCACCATCTCCCCGGCCCAGGCCAGGGCCTTGTCCGTCCATTCCCGCGTAAGGGCCAGGCGCACCAGGCTGATCCAGGGAAGATCCTGGCCCGGGTCCAGGCGGGCGGCTTTTTCGAACTCCCTGGCCGCATCCTCAAAACGGTCCAGGCGGGTATAATGGGTGCCTATATTGTAGTGGGCCTTCCAGTACCCCGGGTACTCCTTCACTCCCTGTTCATGAAAAGCCAGGCCGTCCCGATAGGTCCCCAGCCGTCCGGCGCTCATGGCGGCATACAGGAAAACCACGGTCAAAAACAACCCCCAGGCGGCCCGGGGCCGGGCGCCCATGGCACGGGCGGCCAGCGCGCCCCCGGCCACGCAAAGGGCGGCCACGGGGAGGTAGAAGAACCGGCCCGGGGGAACCAGACCCGTCACCCAGGCGGCCGGAAGGTACAGGCAGGCCCCAAACCACAGGATTCCAAAGGAAAAAAGCCCCTTGTTCCCCGGCCGCCGCAGAAAAATCACCGCAAAGGCGATCACCGCCGCGCAAAGGACCAGGCGCGCCGGGTCCACCCCCGCCGAATCCGGCATCTCCTGGCTGGGCCAGAAAAAGGGAAAAACCGCGTCCCCGGAAAGGAGGAGCCACTTGTGCAGGCCGTGGACCAGGCCCGGACCCAGCGATTCCGCCGCAGCCCCGGGGTTCAGTCGGGCATGGGCCGCCAGCAGGGGCAGATTGGCCAGGGCGTCCGCCACCTTGGGAAACAGGAGGGCCTGGGTCTTCTCATCGTAGGTCACCAGGGAGAGGAACCGCAGGAAGGCCACGAACCCGGCGATGACCCACAGGTAGGAGGTTTGGGCGAGAAGTTTTTTCCAGCGCCGTTGTCCGGCGGCCATGGCCTGGAAAAGCCCGGCCGCCACGGGCAGGGTCATGGCCGTGACGTGGGAAAGGCCCGAAAACAGGGCTGCGTAGCCTGCCAGGACATGGAGGAGCAGGGAGGCCGCCGGGGACCGGACAGCCCGGTCGTGGAGGATCAGGCAGGCCAGGTAGAAGAACGTCATGAGGAGTTCCTCCCGGCCCATGATCCATCCCACGGTCTGGACCGCCGCCGGATGCACCGCGAACAGGGCCGCAGCAGCCAGGGCCGCCCGGCGGGGGTCCGGGCCGCCCGCCGCCCGGGAGGCCCGGAGCGCCAGGAGGTACAATAGCCAGATATTGGCCAGGTGCAGGAGCAGGTTGGTGAGGTGAAAGCCCATGGGGTCGGGCCCGCCCCAGAGCTGCTGGTCCAGAGCCAGGGACACCAGGCGGACCGGATAGTAGCCCTCCACGTAGAAGTGGGTGAAGGCCCAGGCCAGCTTCCCGGGGGACAGGCCCTGGGCCTGGGGGTTGTCCACCAGGAATTCCACGTCGTCGTAGTTGACGAAGTCGAAAAAAACGGCCCGGCCGAACACGGCCAGGGGCAGGACCACCAGAAGGAGCGCCACGAGGGCCCGCCTGTGGCGCAGGCCACGGGCCGGGGTCGTCTTGCGAGGCGTGCCGCTCATAGCCCGCCTCCGGAAAAGGGGGGTTCCCCGTTGGTCCGGGCGGAAAGGGCGGGGTCGAGACTTTCGGCCATGCGGTCGTGCTCTTGGGCCTCATCTGGGAAGCCCGCCTTTTCCAGAACCCGGGCCAGGTTGTGGTGGACCCGGGCCTGGCCGGGGAACAGGGCCAGGGAGGCCTTCATGGCCCGGATGGCCCCGGAAAGGTCTCCCCGGCGGTACAAGGCCGCGCCCCAGGCGTGGAGCAGGGCCGGGTCCCGGGGGTCCAGGGCCAGGGCCCGGGAAAATTCCTCCATGGCCTCGTCTCCTTGGCCCGCCCGGTCCAGGGCCGTGGCCAGGATGGCCCGGCGCCGGGAATCCCCGGGCCTGGCCTCCACCGCCTCCCGGGCCCAGGCCACGGCCCGGTCCCACCATTTTTCCCCCATGGCCAGGACCACCAGGTCGGTCCAGGGCCGGTCCCGGTCCGGGGCCAGGCGGGCGGCGGCCAGGAGTTCCCCGGCAGCCTCCCCGGGCCGGCCCAGGCGCACGTATTCCAGGCCCAGGGTCTGGCGGGCCTTCCAGAAACCGGGAAACGCCCGGGCGTTTGCGGTATGGAAGCGGAGCCCGTCCTGGTAGTCCCCCAGGCGGGCGGCCTCCAGCCCGGCGTATATAGCCAAAACCGCGAAAAACACCCCCCAGGCCAGCCGGGGCCGGGCCCGCGCTCCCCGGACCACAAGGGCCCCGGCGGCCAGGGACAGGCCCGCCATGGGGAGGTAGTAGAACCGGGAAGGGGGGATCAGGCTTCCGTGGAGGCCCAGGGCCGGGACCAGGGCCGCCAGGCACCACAGGGTTCCGAACAGGAACAGCCGGTCATGGCGGAACCGCGCCAGGACCGCGCCCAGACCGGCCAGAGCCCCGGTCCCCAGGATCAGGCGGAGGGGATGAGCCGCGAAACCGGCCCCTGTGACCTCAATCCCCCGGAGGAAGACCGGAAAAACCAGATCCCCCGGGAGCAGGAGGGCTTTCAGAACGAGTCCCCAGCAAGAGAGGCCGGGCGCTCCGTCCCCCCCTGCCCCGGCCCCCGGACCGGCCAGCCAGGCTTTCAGCATTTCCGGCAGATGGGCCAGGGCCGTGGGCAGGTGGGGATACAGGATGTTGAAGGAGTCCTGGTTCCAGGAAAGGAGGGCCACCAGGCGCAGAAAAACCGCCAGCCCGGCAAAGGCCCACAAATAGGAGGTGGCCAGGAGGATGAGCCCGGCGCGCCGCTCCCGGGCCACGACGAGATGGAAGAGGACCGCTGCCACGGGCAGCGTCATGGCCGTGACGTGGGACAAGGCGCACAACAGGGCCGCGTACCCGGACAGGACGTGGAACACCGCCCCGGCCTGGCCGGACGGCCGCACGGCCCTTTCGTGCAAAAGCAGGGCGGAAAGGCTGAAAAAGACCGTGAGGAGTTCCTTGCGGCCCAGGAGCCAGCCCACAGGCTGGACCGCGGCCGGATGAAGGGCGAACAGGGCCCCGGCGAACAGGGCGAGGCGGCCGGCATCTCCGGGGGCAACCCCGGCCCGGGCGGCCAGGCGGCGGGCCAGGAGGGCCACCAGCCAGATGTTGGCCAGGTGCAGGGCCAGGTTGGTAGCGTGGTATCCCGCCGCGCTGGCCCCGCCCCAGACGGAATAATCCGTGGCGAAGCTGAGGAAGGTCACGGGATAATAAATGTTGCGGATATAATGGGTGAACAGCCGGGCCAGGTTTTCCGGGGACAGGCCGTGGACCGCCGGGTTGTTCACCAAAAAATCCACGTCATCGTAGTTCACGAAACCAAAGGACACGGCCCGGGCGTAGAGGGCCAGGGGCAGGACGAACAGGAGGAGAACGGCTGCGGTGTAGCCGGGGCCTTCCCGGCCCGTGGATTGGGTCTGGGCAGGGTTCATGGGGCCTTCGCGCCGATCTCCGGGGCGGGCCGGGCGTCCAGGATGCCTTGCACCCGGTCCGGGCAAGGCCCCAGGGGATCGAGCCTCCGGGCTTCGGCCAGATGGCGGGCGGCCCGGCCGGGTTCTCCCAGGCGGTGGTACAGGAGGGCCAGGGACAGATGCACCCCAGGACTGTCCGGCCGGGACTCCAGGAAGGCTTCCAGCCCGGCGGCCGCCTCCCGGACCTCTCCCCGGGCTGCCAGAACCAGGGCCAGATTCTCGGCCCACCTCGGATCGTCCGGCTGCGCGGAAAGGCCCAGGCGGGCGTATGCCAGTGCGTCGTCCAGGCGGCCCAGGGCCACGAGATGATTCAGGAATCGGGTGTACAGGGGGTGGTATCCCCCGTAAAGGGAAAAGGATCGGGCGTGCTGGGCCAAGCCCTCGGCGATCCGGCCCAGGCGCATGAGATTCTGGCCCAGGTAATGATGGGCCACGGGGTTGTCCGGATATACCGCAAGACTCCGGGACCACAGGGAAGGCCCGTCCTTCCAGGCCCCCACGGACAGGACCGTGAGGAGGGCCAGGCCCCCGGCCAGGACCGGCAGGAGCCTCGCGGCCCGCCCGACTGCGGCTGAAGTTGAGGCAAAAAACGCCCCCCGGGCCGTGATGGCCGCCAGGGCAGCCAGGGGAAGATACAGGTACCGTTCGGCCCGGAGCACGTGGTGGGGGAAGAGGTTGGACGCCAGGGCCAGCCCCGCTGCCAGCCAGACCAGGAAAAAGACGAGAACCCGATCCTTCCGGGCCAGGGCCATCCCCAGGCCCAGGGCCACGGCCACAAGAACCGTCGCCCCGGCCAGGGCCCAGCCGGGCCAGGGGGAAAAGATTTCGGGATACACCCCGGGAAGGGTCAGGGGCGCGGCCAGGTGGAGCAGGTTCCAGCCCGCCAGTCCCAGGAAAAGGGAAATCCGGTCAGGGGAAACAGCCTGCCCGGCAACCGATAGCCCCCCCTGCCAGCCCTCGGGATGCGGGAGCAGAGCAAAAACCCGGCCCGCCCATTCCCAAACCCCCTGGCCGGGCTCGGGGAGGAGCACCAGGGCCGACAGGAGTTTTGCCACAAGAGCCAGGCCCGCCACTACGAACAAGGGGGACAGGCGGGTCAGATCCCGGCCCCAGGACCGTTGGCTCCCGGTCAGCCGCGCCAGGGCCAGGGCAAAAACCGGGGCAAGAACCCCGGGGATGCCCGAAAGGCAGGCCGCCGCCCCCAGGACCCAGGCCCAGGCCAGGGCCGCCCGGGGCCGGGAGCCCCGGGCGGCCAGCCACAAGGCGTGGAGGCAGGCCAGGATGAAGAACAGGGAAAGGAGTTCCTCCCGGCCGGGAATCCAGGCCGTGGTGGCCGCAGCCACGGGGTGCAAGGCAAAAAGCGCCCCGGCCCAGAATGCCTGGCGCGCTGCCTTCTTCCCCGGCCCGGCCAGGCGCAGGACCAGGAAGTACAGGAGGAGGGCGTTGGCCGCGTGGATCAGGACGTTGACCACGTGGAACCCCATGGCCCCGGGCCCCCAGATGGACCGGTCCAGGGCGAAGGAGAACAAGCGCACGGGGTAGTAGCTGGTGGCGAAGAAAGACCCGAAGATCCGGCCCGGGGAAAGGCTGGCGACCAGGGGGTTGGTCACCACGGCCTGGACATCGTCCAGGTCCACGAAATCGAAGAAGGCCAACCGCCCCAGCAGGGCCAGGGTCAGGACCGCCAGGACCGCCGGGGCGAGCCAGCCCCGGGCCGCCCGGGCGTCTCCGGCGGCGGCCGGGGGGGCATGGCCTGTTTCCTTTTGGGGCGTGGGCATGGGCGTTTCGCCTCGCTGGCCCCGCCGGGTCACCCGTGGAGTTTGATCTTGCGCATGGCGAACCAGCACATGCGCAAAAGCAGCCAGCCGTGGGCGAACCGCGAGATCTGGGTCTCCCCGTACTGCCGGGCCTTGTAGCGGATGGGCACCTCCTTGATGCGCATGTTGCCCTTGGCCGCGCCGAACAGGAGGTCAAAGTCCCCGAAGGGATCGAAGTCCCCGAAAAAGTCGCGGCCGTCCGCAATGGCCCGGTAATGATCCCGGGTCAGGACCTTGGTGCCGCAGAGGGTGTCCTTGATGCGCTGGTTCAGCAGCCACGAGAAGGCCAGGCCGAAGAACTTGTTCCCCAGGATGTTCAGAAAGCGCATGGACATGCGCTCCAGGGGGTACACCAGGCGGGAGCCGTTGATGAACTCCCCCCGGTCCCGGACAATGGCGTCGTGGAACTTGGGCAGATCCTCCGGGGGCACGGTGAGGTCCGCGTCCAGGATCATGAGGATGTCCTGGGTGGCGGCGTCGAATCCCTTTCGCACCGCGTCGCCCTTGCCCTTGCCGTCCTGGACCAGGAAGAGGATGTCCTTTTCCGGGTACGCGGCCATGACCCGGCGGATCTCGGCCGGGGTGCCGTCGGCCGAGTGGCCGTCCACGAAGATGATCTGGGTGTGGGTCCCCATGTCCGGCACCCGCCGCACCGCGTCCTCGATGTTGCCCCGCTCGTTCTTGCAGGGGATGACCACCGTGACTCCGGCCTTGCGCCTGATGGGCTTTACAGCCACCCGCCGGGCCACCAGATAATTGGACACGCACAGGCGGTTGATCACCGGGAGGGAGCCCAAAAAGTCCAGGAAGCGGTTCAGCCCCGGCACGGCCTTGGGCACCAGGAGGCGCGAGTCCATCTTCACGATCTCGAAGTCCGCCAGGGACAGGAGGTTCTCCATGTCCGCCAGGGACAGCCAGGCCAGCTCCGGCTGGGGCATCTTGGCCCCGAACCGTTCCGCGAGCCTCAATACCGGCTCCCAGAGGACGTTGTAATAGGTGACGATGAGGCGGGTGTCGTCGTTGCAGAAGGGCTGCAGGCGCTCGAAAAGGGTCTGGACATCCTCGGCCAGGCCGATGGTGTCGGCGATGACGATGAAGTCGAAAGGCCCCCGGCCAGCCTGTTCGGCCCAGGACTGGGGGTCTTCCATGTCCCCGGCCACGAAGCTCAAGTGGGGAAATTTCTCCTTGGCCTTTTCGATCATGGCGGGGGACAGGTCCACCCCCACGCCCCGGGAAGGTTTCAGGGCGGCCAGGAGGTCCCCGGCCCCGCATCCCAGCTCCAGGACCCGGGCGTTTTCCGGCACCAGGAACTTCAGCATCTTCTCCTGATAGGCGTAGTAGTAGAGGTTTTTGTCGCGCCAAAGGGCCCGGTCCGGGGCGATGGCGTCAAAATGCCGGCGGATGCTCTCCTTGTGTTCCGAAAGCGGGGGGCTCCCGCCAGATGCCTGTGGGGTCATGATCTCTCCAAACATTGAATGCCTTTACTCATCCCTTTCCGGGGGCCGGGTCAGGAGGCTTTCCCGGTCCGGGCGGCGGCTTTTAGTTCCTCGTAATGAACGGACCCGCGCAGGTTGGCGAGATCCGGGTCCACGTCCACCACATCCCAGGAGTCGAATCCCAGGGCCACGGCCTTTTGGAGCCACTGGGCCGATTCGGCGGCCTCCCCCTTCAGGGAATACAGGCAGGCCATGTTGTAGTAGGCCGGGATAAGCTGGGGCGCCGCCTGGATGGCCTTCTCGAACCAGGTCCGGGCCTCGTCGTATTCCTTTTGGGCCATTTGCACGGAGCCGATGTTGTTCAGCACCGCGGCCGAGCTCGGGGCCACTTCCAGGGCCTTCTGGTAGGTTTCCAGAGCAAGGGCCAGGTTTCCCTGGTTCTTGTAGAGGTTGCCCAGCCGGTTCAGGAGCACAGGATTTTCGGGGTTCTTCTCCAGTTCCTCTTTCATCTGGGCCACGGCCTGGGCCATGCGGATATCCGGCAGGCGGTCCAGAGCCACCTGGGCTTCCGCGTATTCCGGATCGAATCGCAGGGCGTCCCGGTAGCGGTCCCTGGCCTCGGCGATGTGGCCCTTTTTCTCCAGAACCTGACCCAGTTCGAAGTACGCCTCGGGGTAGGCCTTTTCCGGGGCCAGCTCGATGGCGGCCTCCAGGTGCCCGGCCGCCTCGTCGTCCTGGCCCAGTTGGGAGAGGACCCGGCCCAGCTCGTAATGGGCCCGGGGAATCCGGGGGGAGATGGCCAGGGCCGTCAGGTAGTGGTCCCGGGCCTTTTCCATTTCGCCCTTGAGGAAGTAGACATCCCCCAGGTTGACATGGCTCTGAAGGCGGCCGGGATTGATGGCCAGGGCCGCCTCGTCGTGGACGATGGCCTGGTCCAGGTTCCCCAGGCGCGCATGGCAATAGGCCAGGTTTCCCTGGGCCTCCATGTAGCCGGGATTCACGGCCAGGGCCTTTTCAAAGACATCCACCGCCTCTTCGAACTTCTCCTGCTGGGCCAGGGAGATGCCCAGGTTGTTCAGGGCCCGGAAAAAATCGGGCTTCAAGGTCAGGGCCTGGCGGAACCGCTCGGCCGCCTCGGCCGCCTGGCCGGAGTTCAAGAGGGCCACCCCCAGGTCGTTGTAGGCCTGGAAGTATCCCGGCTGGAGGGTCAGGGCCTTCTGGAAGTATTCCGAGGCCTTGTCCAGTTCCTTTTCCCGGGCCGCGATGCGGGCCAGGGTGTTGTAGGCCACGTAGTTGTCCTCGGTGACTTCCAGAGCCCGGGTGAACAGGGTCTTGTCAGTCTTCCAGTGGCCCAGGTCCATGACCGTCACCACGGCCAGGGCTGCCAGGACCACCCCGGCGGCCACGGCCAATCCCTTTTTCCCCGTCCTGGGGGCCAGGGCTTCGGCCAGGCCGAAAGAAGCCGCCAGGAAAAGGCCCACGGCCGGGATATAGGACCACCGGTCCGCCCACTGGGGCCACAGGCCCGTGTGGAGGAGGCCTGCCATGGGAAACAGGGTGCCGCAGAACCACAGCCAGCCCACGATCAGGTACGGCCGCCTTCGGGCCTGCCAGACCGCCAGGACGGTTACGGCCGCCAGGACAGTCAGAGAGGCCAGGGTCTGCCAGGCGGGCACGCTGGCGGGCATGGGGTAGAAAACCGCCAGGTTCGCGGGCCACACCACCTTCAGCAGGTAGATGAAATAGGCCACAGGCGCATTGGCCAGGCGCAGTCCCAGGGCCGAGTCCCCGCCCTGGTCCATGCCGAACTGGCGGTTGGAGTACAGGGCCGCAGCCAGCCCCAGGGCCATGATGGCGAAGAGCGGAATCTTTTCCGCCACCAGCCGCCCCACGGAAGCCGGGGCCCCGGCCGGAGCCGTGAGGCCTCCCCGGGACTGGCCCCAACCGGCCCGGCCAAGGGGCCAGTAGTCCAGGAGCAGGAGAACGAAGGGGAAGGTGATCATGGTGGGCTTGGACAAAAGCCCCAGGACAAAGGCCGCGCACACGGCGAGATAGGGGCCGAGGCGGGGTTTTCTCGCGTACCAGGACCAGGCCAGGAGCCCCCCCGAGAAGAACAGGCCCCACAGGATGTTCTTCCTCTGAGCCACCCAGGCCACGGTTTCCACGTTCAAGGGGTGGAGGGCGAAGAGGGCGGCTGCAAAGGCGGAGATCCACAACCGGCCCGTCATGCGGAAGAGGGCCAGGAAGAGGAGCACCGTGGCGAGCAGGTGCAGGAACAGGTTCATGAGGTGGTGCCCGGCCGGGGAGATCCCGAAAAGGGACACGTCCGTCATGTGGGAGATCATGGTCAGGGGATGCCAGTAGGTGGACCCCTCCAGGGAAAAGACCTTTTTCACCCCCTGGGCCGTCAGGCCCTGAAGCACGTCCAGGTTGCCGGTGACGTAGATCTCGTCGTCGAAACTCAGGAACTGGTTGCCCGCCACCTGCCCGTAAGCCAGAACGGTGACCAGGGCGAGCCCCGCACAGACCCAAACGATTTTGCGCATGCCGCACCATCCTCCCGGGTGCCATACCCGGCCAAGCGTTTTTTCCCAGGGAGCGTTTCGCCCCCGCCTCATTCCTCTTTCCTGCGATTGCCTGAATAACGGCCCGATTCCAGCGGGTCTTGATGGTGATGCAAGAATACCGGAATCTACCCAAACCGTCATTCCGGCGAAGGCCGGAATCCAGTTTTTTCCGCGCGTACGAAGATCCCGGGTCCCGGCTCCCCGCCTGCGCGAGGACAGGCTCCGCCGGGAGGACGACTTGTTACCGGTCCATCAATCTTGCTTTTTCCCTGTTTTTCCAGGGACCTCGGGAAACATGGCCCGCAACTTGAAACCCCTGAAAAAATCCCCCCTGCCCCCCTTTTCCAAAGGGGGGAACAACGACCCGTTTTCGGCAACGGCCCTATCCCGCGTCCCGCGTCCGTTCCAACTCGATGAAGGCGAACATGGCCAGGCGGCCCATCCAACGGGCTGCGGCCCTTTCCAGGTCCCGCACCAGGGGCCAGCTCCACCCGGGGGGGCAGAACCGAAGGGAAAGCCCTCCGGAGAGCAGGTAGGCAAACGGCGTCCGGGGTTGCACGGCCTTCAGGCTCCACTGGGGAAACCGTTCCCGGAAAAGCGCCAGGTCCCGGGAAAACACGATCCAGGCCAGGGCCTGGTTGGCCCCGGAAAGGGGGCCTTTTTTCCCAAAGCCCCAGGTGGCGGCCGTGGGGTCAAAGGGCTCGTGGTGCAGGTTCTTGTACACCAGGGAGGAAAAGCCCGTGACCCAGGGCTCCACCATGAGGATCTTCCCCCCGGGCCGCACGCAGGCCGCCGCCGCCTCCAGGAACCGGGCCGGGTCCGGCAGGTGGTGGAACACATCCACCAGCACCAGGGCCCGGACCGAGGACCGGGCAAAAGGCAGGGCCAGGGCGTCGGCCACCAGGTCCACATGGGGGAGGAAAAACACCTCCGAGCTGATGAGCCCCGGGATCTCCCGGGCCGCGAACCCGGCCCCGGACCCGATCTCCACCACCGGGCCGTCCCCGGCGGGCAGGGCCCGGGCCACCTGTGCGTACCAGGACCGGTACACCTCCATCAAAAAAGGCTTGGACTCCAGGATGCCCCGCCGGGCCCCGGTGACCGCCGGATCGTCCAGGTCCCGGCCCCGGGTGGCGGGGTGGGCCAGCATGGTTTTCACCAGGGACAAAAAAGCCTCCGTCAGGGCATGGACGCCAGCACCGGGGCCAGGTCCCGGGTTTCCCGCAGAAAGGCCAGATCCGGGTCCGTCTCCACCAGGGATCGTTGGGAAAGGCCCCGGCGCACGGCCTCCTCCAGCCAGAACAGGCTTTTTTCACCATTCTCCATGAGGGAGTGCAGGCAAGCCAGGTTGTAGGCCGGGGCCACATTTTCCGGCTCCCGGGCCGCCGCGTCCTCCAGGAGTTCCCGGGCCGCCTCAAAATCCCCCCGGTGCATGACCAGCACCCCCAGGTTGTTGGCCGCCTTGGCGTAGCCGGGTTTCAGGATCAGGGCCCGGCGGTAGTGGAACTCGGCCCGGTCCGTCTTCCCCCGGGCCTCGTAGAGGGCCCCAAGGTTGTTGTGGATCACGGGGTTTTCCGGGTCCCTCTCCAGGAAGGCCAGGAGTTCCTCCAGTTCGCGGTCCCGGGGGGCCGGCTCCGGGGCCGGGGCGGCCTCCCGCTCCCGGCCCGTGAGGAGCCGCTCGAAGCTCTCCCGGGCCTCGGCGAGATCCGGGTCCAGGCGCACGGCCATGCCGTAGCACCGGGCCGCGTCCGGGGCCTGGCCCGCCAGGGCGTAGATGTCCCCCAGGCGCAGGTAGGCCGGGGCCAGGTCCGGCCGGATGGAGATGGCCTTCTCGTACTGCTCCCGGGCCTCCTCCAGCCGGCCCAGCTGGGCCAGGCACATGCCCAGGTTCAGGCGGGTCAGGGCATCGTTGGGCGCGATCTGGGCCGTGGCCGCGAACTCCCGGGCCGCGTCCCCCACCCTCCCCAGGCGGGCCAGGGCCGCGGCCAGGTTGTGGCGGGCCGTCCAGTACAGGGGGTTCGCCTCCACGGCCTTCTGGTACAGGCCCACGGCCCGGTCCAGCCGGTCCCCCCGGGACAGGATGTCCGCCGCGCCCTTGTAGGCCTGGGCCTGGTTCGGGCACAGGGCCAGGGACCGGTCATAATACTCCAGAGCCTCCCGGGGCCGGTCCCGGTCCGCCGCGTCATCCCCCAAAAGGCGCAGGGCCACGCAGTTGTCCGGGTCCAGGTCCAGGGCCCGGGCCAGGAGGGTCCGGTTGTCCGCCCACAGGGAGGTCTGGCCCACGGCTGTCCACGCCAGGACCGCCACCGCCGCTCCACCCAGGACAGCCGCCGTTGCCCGGGTGGCCGTCGCCCGCTCCAGAAACCCGGCCAAAAGCCACACCACGGCCACGAAGAGCCCCACGGCCGGCACGTACAGGAACCGGTCCGCCGTGGCGGGCCACGCCCCCCACTGGGCCAGCCCGGAAACCGGGATCAAACCCGCCAGGAACCAGGCCCATCCCGTGAGGAGCCAGGGCCGCCGCCGGGCCTGGAAGGCAACAGCCAGGCTGACCAGGACGACCAGGGCTCCGGCCAAAATCGCCTGGCCCGTGGCCACGGCCGCCGGATAGGGCCGGTACACGGACAGGCCCCAGCCCAGGAAAACGGAACCCAGGTAGTCCGCCACCCCGGTGAGGGCGGCGGCCAGCCGGAGCCCCAGGCCAGGGCTAGAGCCAAAACTCCCGCCCAGGGACAGGCCAAAGGACGGGCCCCCCAGGATCATCACCCCCAGGACCCCCAGGGACAGGGCCAGGAGGGGGAGCTTTTCCGCCACCAGGGCCAGAGCACCGCGTCCGGCCCCCCTCCCCTGCCCGGAAAACCGGGCCAGGGGCCAGAAGTCCAGGGCCAGGAGGGCCAGGGGCATGGCCGCCACCACGGGCTTGGACGCCACGGCCAAAAAAAACGCCACGGCCATGGCCAGGTACCGCCCCCGGGACGGGGCCCGGGCGTACCGGGCGTACAGGTCCAGGCACAGGAAAAAGAAAAGGGCCGACAGCACGGTCCGGTACTGGGCCACCCAGGCCACGGACTCCACGTTCACGGGATGGGCCGCAAAGATCAGGGCCGCGAAGGCGCTTTTGCCCGGAGCGCCGGTGAGCGACCTCAGGGCCAGGTACAGGGCCAGGGCCGCCAGAAGGTGCAGGGCCGCCAGGGCCAGATGGTGGCCAACGGGGTTTTCCCCGAAGGCTGCATAAGCCGCCATGTGGGCCAGGGTGGAGGGCGGGCTCCAGTAGGTAGGCCCCGTGAGCCCGAAGGCCCGGGCCACCCCCGTGGCCGTGATCCCCCCGGCCACCCGGGGGTCGTCCTGGAGCACCAGGTTGTCGTCCAGGATGAAGAACCCGTGACCGGCGGTCTGGGCATAAACCCCGGCCACCACGGCCAAAATGGCAAAAATGGCAAAAAGGTCCCAGAGGTGACGGCGGGAAAAGGGCACGGCGGTCAATCCTCCTCGTTTTCGGCTTTCCGGGGTTCGGATGGGACGGGGTTTTTCCGGAAAGCGTCCGGATGGGAGCTTTCCAGCTCTATCCAATAGGAATTATCCCGGATATTTGCAAGGTCCAAGTCCCCGGCCAGGAGGCCCCAGTCGGAAAAACCCAAATCCACAGCCTTTTTCAGCCACCGGACCGCCTCGTCCTCCTGGCCCCGGAGAGACTCCAGACAGGCCAGGTTGTAGGCTGCGGCCACCAGGGCCGGGTCCCGGTCCAGGGCCTGGAGAAAAAGCGCTTCCGCCCCGGCCCAGTCCCCCTGGTCCATGCGGGCCAGCCCCTGGCGCACCAGGGCCGCCGGGGTGGCGGCGGCATCCTGGAAATCCAGCCCGGCCAACCCCTCCCGGGCTTCGGCGCAGCCCGGGTCCAGGGCCAGGGCCGCCTCGAAATGGGCCCGGGCCGGGCCGGGCTTGCCCATGCGCTCCAGGACCCGGCCCAGGCTCACGTGGGTCCGGGAATCCTCGGGGAACCGTTCCAGGACCCAGGCGTACTGGTTCGCGGCCTGGGAGAGCCAGCCCTCCTTTTCCAGGGCCCGGGCCAGGAGGGTCCGGGTTTCCGGGTCCAGGGGAAGGAGCCGGGCCGCCCGGCCGAAGACCTCCACAGCCTCCGGGGCCTTGCCCGTCTCCAACTGGACCCTGCCCAGGGCCAGGAGCGCCTCGGTGTCTTCCGGGGCCAGGCGCACGGCCTCGGCCAGGTGATCCCCGGCCTCTCCGGCCCGCCCCGCCCCGGCCAGGGCCAGGCCCAGGGCCCTTTGGGCCACCGGGTTTTCCGGATCGACCCCAACGGCCTTCTCCAGCCAGGGCACAGCCCGGGCGTGGAGTCCCCGGGTCAGGTACAGGCTCCCCAGGTTGTACGCGGGATAGAACTGGCCGGGCAGCAACCCGGCCGCCATGCGGAAAAGGGGCTCGGCCCGGTCCAGGAAGCCCCGGCGGGCCAGGATCATGCCCAGGTTGTTGGCCGCGTGGGGGTTGAAGGGATGGAAGCGGTTCGCCTGTTCGAAATAGACCAGGGCCTGGTCCTCCAGCCCCGCAGCCAGGAAGAGGTCTCCCAGGTTCCGGATGCCCATGGCCCGCGGCCCGGCCTCCCGGATGGCCTCCATCCACGCCGCCGCGCGGTCCCGGGCCTCGGCCGGGGTCCGGCCCAGGCTCCGGGCGTGCCACTCCAGGGCCTGCTCCAGGCGGCCCACGTCAGCCAGGGCATCGGCCCCGCTCTTCAGGGCCGGGGCGTAATCCGGGGCCATCTCCACAGCCCTTTCATAAGCCGCCGCAGCCTCATCGCCATCCCCCCGGATCTTGAAAGCGCTGGCAAGGGCTGCGGCCGAGGTGGCGCTGGGGCTGGTTTCCATGGCATGGCCGAACAGGCTGACCCCGTCTTTCCACAGGCCTGCCTGAAAAAAACACAGCACGGTCAGCATTGCCACGAGGAGCCCGGCGGACGTCACGGAAAACCGGGCCGTTCGCCGGGAAAACCATTGGGAGCCCTCCCAGGCCAGGGCCACGAAAAGCCCCATGGCCGGAAGGTACAGGAACCGGTCCGCCGATCCGGGCCAGGCCCCGGTCTGGACCAGCCCCAGGACCGGGAGCAGAAAAACCAGGAACCAGACCCAGCCGAACAGAAGCCAGGGCCGGGACCTCCGGGCCAGGACCGCCGCCCCGGTGATCCCGGCCACGGCCAGGGCCGCCCCGGCCAGCACGGCCGGAGACAGGCGGCCGGGGTAGGGATAAAACACGCAGAGATCCACGGGCCAGGCCACATGGGCCAGATGCTGGAACACCACCCAGGGCACCCGGGCCAGCCGGGCCAGGAAGCTGACCTCGCCGGTCACGGACATGCCGAACCCGGCGTTGGTCCACAGGGCCGCCCCGGCCCCCAGGAGGCACAAGGCCAGAGGGGCCGCCTTTTCCAGGGCCAGGCGTTGGACAGGAACCCGCCCGGCCCTGTCCAGGGGCCAGAAGTCCGCCAGGACCAGGGCCAGGGGAAACACGGTGAGCACGGGTTTGGACATGAGGCCCAGGGCCAGGAAGATCAGGGACGCGGCCCAGGCCACGGCCCGGCCCCGGCGGGCCCAGGAGGCCCAGGCCAGGAAGGCCGCCAGGGCGAAGGTCCCCGAAAGCAGGGTCTTCTTCTGGGAAAGCCAGGCCACGGATTCCACGTTCACCGGATGGACCGCGAAAAGTGCCGCCGCCAGCAGGCTCTTTTTGGGCTCCCGGGTCCAGACCGCCAAAAGGACGAAGAAAAGGACCGCGTTCACGAAATGGAGCAGGAGGGAGGAGATGTGCATGGCCCAGGGCCGGGGCCCGGTGAGCCCCGCCTCGGCCATGTGGTAGAGCCAGGTCACGGGGTGCCAGTACGCCACCTCGGAGCCCCTCATGGCCCAGGCCGCGGATTCGGCCGTGAGCCCGGAGATCACGTGGGGGTTCTGGTAGATGTAGAAGTTATCGTCCAGGGGGATGAAGCCGTACCCCGCCGTCCGGCCGTGGGCCGCCAGGACCAGGACCAGAAGGATGCCGGCCGCCACGAACATCTCCCAGAGCCGGAAACCGCTCCGGAAAAACAGGGGGGCCATGGGTTTCATCCTGCCTGGGTCGTTCATGGTTTCCATCAAAGGTCGAAAATCCCGGTTTTTGGTGCCAGGGTCAAAAAGGGATGGAGATGCGGCAAGCCCAGAATCCACCGGAACCGTCATCCCGGCGGAGCCTGTCCCCGGGAAACCGGCTGAGCCAAGAAAAATAAAACGCTGAAAAATAAAAAGAAATCCCCCCTGTCCCCCCTTTTTCAAAGGGGGGAACCCGGCCCGGGCCTGCCTACCCGACGGACAGGTTTTCGGCAAGCGCAAAAGGGCGGAGCGAACCTTGCTAGGGCGAGACGATCAGGTCCCGGCATTCGGGCCGGTCCCACAGCCCGGCGAGGTCCGGGTCTTGCCGGGCCTGGTCCCAATCGGAGAACCCGGCCCGGGAAAGCCTCTCCAGCCAGGCGGCCGCCTCTTCGGGCCGGTCCTGGCGGGCGGAGGCGCAGGCCAGGTTGTACAGGGCCGGAATGTTGTCCGGCTCAGCCGAAAGGGCCCGGGAAAAAAATTCCCGCGCCGTGGAGAAATCGCCCCGGGCCATGGATAGGTTCCCCAGGTTGCTCCAGCCCTCGGCGAACCCGGGGTCCGCCTCCACGGCGTCCCGGTAGTGCCGGGCCGCCGTGGCCAGGTCCCCGGCCCCCTGGAAAAGGTTCCCCAGGCGGTTGTGGAGCCGGGGGTCATCCGGCCGCCGGGCCAGGGCCTCCCGGACCCGGGAGGTTTCGGAATCCAGGAGGGCGCGTTTTTTCGCCAGTTCCGTGAGGGCCTCCCGGGCGGTGGAGAGGCCCGGTGCCAGGGACAGAGCCAGGGCCAGATGCTCCCGGGCCGCCTCGTCCCTGCCCAGGGCCGCCAGGACCCGGCCCAGGGATTCGTGGGCCCGGGCGCTGTCCGGCGCGGCCAGGACCGCCCGCTCGTAATACCCCGCAGCGGTCACGGCGTCCCCCCCGGCCGAGGCCAGGTCCCCCATGTTCAGGAGGGCGAACAGATTGCCGGAATCCTTCCCCAGGACCGCCTTGAACAGGTCCCCCGCCTCCTGGGACCTTCCCGAATGGGCAAGGGCAAGAACCAGGCCCAGGTTCAGCATGGCCTCGGAATACTCCGGCCGGGCGGCCAGGGCCTCCCGGAACGTCTTCTCCGCCTGTTCGAGACGGCCCAGCTGGACCAGGACGCCTCCCAGGGTGTTCAGGTCCCCGGCCAGCTTCCTGTTGTCCCACTCCAGGAGCCGGGGCTTTTCCGGCACCCCGTCCGGGGTCCGGGCATGGGCCGCGATCCGTTCCCTCTCGGCGGCCACGGCCTGCTCGTAGGCCCGGGCGCTCCTCTCCAGATCCCCTTCCATAAGAAAGGTGAATCCCAGGCCCCGGTAGCAGCGGTCCTGTGGGCCGCCCTTTTTCAGGCAGTCCGCCCAAAGGGCCTCCCCGTCTCCCCAAAAGCGGTTCCTCTGGAAGCTGAACGCCCCAAGGACCGCCAGGACCAGGAGGAACACCGCCACCCGTTGCCGGGGCGTCTCCAGGAGCCCCCCGGCCCCCACGGCCAGGGCCAGGACCGGAAAGGCCGAGGCCAGATAGAGCCGGTGGTCAAAAGACATCTCCAGGGGGTACACCGAGGACTCCAGGACCAGGTTGCCGAAAAACCAGAACACGGCAAAGGAGGCCAGGCGGCGCTTCCGGGCGAACGCCACGGCCGCCCCCAGGGCCAGGAGGATGGCCGCCAGGGCCGCCAGGGTCGCGGGGGGGGCCAGGAGGGACCGGGAAACCTCCCAGTGCTGGGCGAGATTCAGCCTTCCGGGGAGGGGGGCCGCCAGGAGGGAGGCGTAGCGGGCCACGACCCGGAACTGGGTCAGGACCCGCTGGCCCAGGGAAAAGTCCCGCAGCTCGTAGGCCGACTCCAGGGCCCGGAAGGGATGGAATTCCGTGTACACCAGGGCCGCCGCCAGGACCACGGCCACGGCCCCGGCCACCCAGGCCAGGGACCGGGCCAGCCACCGGGCCGAAAGATCCCGGAAAAAGAACCCCTCATACAAAAGGATCAGAAAAGGCAGGACAACAGCGGTTTCCTTGGAGCCCAGGGCCAGGAGCCCCGAGCCTCCGCACAGGAGGAACCATGCCCCCTTTTTTCCCCCGGACGCGGCAAGACGCCCCCTGGCATAGGCCCACAGGGAGACCACGGAAAAAAGGGCCGCCATGACCGCCATGCGCTGGACCACGTAGCTCACGGCCTGGGTCTGGACCGGATGGGCCAGCCACAGGGCGGCGGCTGCGGCGGCCAGGAGCGGAGCGGAGGCCCCTCCCGGCCGGGGAAGCCGCTCCAGGGTCAGGCGGAACAAGAGGAACAGGAAAAAAGCGGCCAGGGCATGGAGGACCACGTTGTGGACCCGGAACCACCCGGCTGAAAGGCCATGGAGCCAATAGTCCAGGGCGAAGCTCATCCGGGGCACGGGGCGGCCCATTGCGGCATAGCCCCCGGCGGCCTGGGCCAGGCCCTCCAGGGAAAGGCGCTCCATGCGGATGGAGGGATTGGTGTAGATGTTGTCCAGGTCGTCCAGGACAAAGGGCCCGGAAAGGGACGGGGCCCACAGGGCCAGGGCCAGGGCCAGGAATGCCGGGAGGACTCCGGCCTTTCCCAGGACCTCCCAAAGCCGGGCTCGGGGTTCCATCCTCATTCCCCGGCCTGGGCCTGGGCTTGGGCCCCGGCCTTTTCCGCTTCAGCGGCCCCGGCAGCCCGGCGGATCACGTTGTCCTGGAAAAAAAGAAGATCCCGGATGTTCTCGAAATCCGCGTCCCGGGCCAGGGTCGCCCACTGGTCAAAGCCATCATCAAAAAGCCGCCGGAGGGCGTCCAGGGCCCGGGGGGCGTCGTCCGCCAGGGCGAGGGCGGCGGCCCGATGGTAAAGGGCCTGGCGGCGCATGTTCCCGTCTTCTCCGGCTGCGGCCCGGGCAAACCGTTTCAGGGCCTCGTCGTAGCGGCCCAGGCGGGTCAGGACCATGCCCAGGTCGTTCTCCGCCCGGGGGGTTTCACCCCCCGCTTCCACGGCCTTTTGGGCGTGGACCAGGGCATTCTCATCCTCCCCCACCCGGGTATACAGGGTCACCAGAACCCGGTGGAGCTGCAGGAGGGCTAATTCGTTCGGATCGGATTCCAGTTTGGCCCGGGCCCGCTCGATGTCCTGGCGGGTGACCGCCACGAACTTGCGCACGTAGCCCAGAAGCTCGGCGGCGCTCTTTTGGGACGGGTCCAGGGCCAGGGTTTTCTCCAGGTGCGTGACGGCTCCCTCGGGGTCCCGGGTGGTGTAGAGCATCCGGGCCAGGCGGTAATGGATCACGGGGTCATCGGGCTTTTCGGCCAGGACCCGCCGGTACTCCCGGATGGCCATGCGGGGCCGGGAGTCCGAGGCCGCCGCGTCCGCCAGGTTCACCCGGGCCGTGTAGTAGGAGGGAAAGACTTCCAGGGATTTCCTGAACCAGGGCATAGCCTCGCCGAGCCTCCCCATGCCCCCCAGGGCCATGCCCAGGTTGTTCATGGACTGGTAGGATTCGGGGTTCAGCTCCACGGCCTTTTTCATCTGAAGGACGGCCTCGTCCTTGCGGCCCAGGTTGTACAGGGCCATGCCAAAGTTGTCCCGGGCCTGCCAGTACAGGGGGCAGGTATTCACCGCCCTTTCGAAAAACTCAATGGCCGCGGCCGGGTTGTTGGCCGCGTGGGCCAGGAGCACCCCCAGGTTGTTGCAGGCCTCGGTGATGCGCCACCGGAGCTTGTAGGCCTGGCGGAAAAGGCGCAGGGCCTCATCGCCCTTTCCCTGCCCCGCCAGTTCCTTGGCCTGGTCCATGAGGGAATTGTGCCGCTCCTCGTCCAGGGCGATGCTCGTCTTCTGGGCCTCCCGGGCGCCTTCGATGTCCCCTTTCAAAAGCAGGTTCAAGGCCAGGTTGTGGAAAACCCGCCCCCGGCTGGGAGCTTTTGCCGCAGCCTCCCGGAGAATGGCGATGCCGTCCCCCCACAGCAGGCTCCGGTAAAAAGTGAGCCCCGAGAAGACCAGGGCCAGGACCAGGACCACGGCCCAGACGGCCCGGCGGTTCCTCGCCACCCGGTCCAGGAAGAGCACCCCGGCCAGGAACAGGAAGGCCGATGGCAGGTACATCCGGTGCTCGAAAACCAGCTCCAGGCCGTAGAAGGACGACTCCATGGCCAGGTTGCCCAAAAGCCAGAGGATGGCAAAGGACAGGATGGGCCTTTTCCGGGCCCGGACCACGGCAACCGCCAGGAGGGCCGCCAGGAACAGGACGCTGGCCAGGGTGGTGGCCGGGGAAAGGAACCCGTTGGACAGGGCGAAGTCGTGCATGAGGCCCTGGCGCCCGGGCCAGGGGAAAACCAGGAGCGAGAGGTAGAAGATCACCACCCGCGGCTCGGTGTAGAGCCTCTGGGGCAGAGTGAACTCCCGGAAGTCGTAGGAGGCCAGGATGCGGGACATGGGGGAGAAATCCGTGTACACCAGCCCGGCCAACAGAATGACGGAGCCCGTGATGAACAGCCACACAAGGTGGCGTCGAATCCAGGCCCCGGAGAGTTTCTGGAAGAAGAACCATTCATACAGGAGCAAAAAAACGGGCAGGGTGACGGCGTTCTCCTTGCACGCCAGGGCCAGAGCCCCGCAGGCCGCGCAGCCGGCAAAGGAAAACCCCGCCCTGCCCCGGGTTTCGGCCAGGCGTCCCCGGGCGTAGAAGAACACGGCCAGAAAAAAGAACAGCGCCGCCATGGAGGTCATGCGCTGGACGATGTAGGCCACGCCCTGGCTCTGGAGGGGGTGTACCGCCCACAGGAGGGCGGCGAAAAAGGCCAGGAGGTCCGCCCGCCCGGCAAACCCCTCCGGGTCCCGGACCAGGAGGGTCGTCCGGAAAAGGAAGAACAGGGCCAGGGCCGCCAGGGAGTGGAAGACGATGTTCACGATGTGAAAGCCCGGCGTGTCCAGGCCGTGGGCCAGGTGATTGAAGGCATAGGTCAGCTTGGGCAGGGGCCGGTTGGGCACTTCCCCCTGGGTGGCGGCCTTGTACAGGCCTTCCCAGGTGAAATCCGTGATCTGGACCCAGTGGTTGTCCCGGATGTTCATCTGGTCGTCGAACAGAAAGGGCCCGGGGAGGGACGGTGCATACAGCGCAAAGGGGATCGCGAACAGGACCCCCAGGAAAATCAGCCGGGTCATGGAGGTGGCGCGGCGAGTCGGCATCGAGATCATGGCAGCCGGAAATCCAGGGGGTTGGGGGATTCCCCGGCAACATTGCCGGGAGATGCGCCCAGGAGCCCCTCCACCTTGGAGGCCAGGGGAGGCGCGAGCTTCACGGCCCGTTGAAAATGCTCCTCAGCCTGCCTCCTCCTGCCCTGGGTGAGAAGCAGGCGGCCCAGGTTGAAATGGGCCACCGGGTTGTTGGGGTCCAGGCGCAGGCTCTCGGCCAGGTGCAGGATGGCCAGGTCGCTCTTGCCCAGGCTGGCGTAGGCGATGGCCAGGTTGTCATGGGCCTTCATGTAAGCGGGGTTCACGGCCAGGGCGTTTTCCAGGAACAACGCGGCCTCCTGGAACCGGTCGGCACGGAGAAGGGCCAGGCCCGCGTTCAGCATGGCCTTGAAGTTCCCGGGCTTCAGTTCGATGGCCCGGTTCACCTGGGCCAGGCCCTCCTCGATGTTGCCCTCTCCAATGAGGATGAGCCCCAGGTTGTTGTGGGCCTCGGCCAGGTCCGGGTCTGCGGCCAGAGCCCGTTCGTAGAGGCTTCTCTCCTCCTCCTTCTCCCCCATCATGCCCCGGGCCCGGCCCAGGTTGTAGAGGGTCCAGGCCTGGCCCGGCTCCATGGCCAGGGCCTTTTCCAACCAGGGAACGGCAAGGTCCGGCCGGTTGTCCTCCAGGTACAGGGCCCCCAGGTTCAGGACAGGGCGCATCTTGCCCGGAGACTTTTCCACCGAGTCCATCCACAGGCTGTATCCGTCCGCCCACACCGCGCTCCGGGCCACGGTGAGCACCGCGAAAACCGCCATCACG
>JAHJUF010000439.1 GCA_018829095.1 Pseudomonadota bacterium
ATGCCCAGTGCGGCGCCCGTTGCCGGATACATAACCGAAGCACAGCCTTCGGATCCGTTCGAGGGATGGCGGTTGCGGGCCGAGGCGGAATGCGGGAGAGAGGTAGGGCCCGCCCAATTGTTCGCAGCATTCACCCGGACCTGGATGGTGGGCAGCGCCTTTTTTGAAGCCCTGGGCCAAGCCTACATCCAGGCCCTTATGGACTTGCGCCTCAAATTGGGGGTTCCGGAGAGAACAAATCCCCGGGCAACGACTTCCCAGGCCGTGCCCACCCCCCAGGCCAACAAGGTTTTTTCCCGGGCCATGGCCATGCTGCGTGAAGATCCCGACCCGGACCCGGATATCTGCCTTTTCCGCGCCCTGGCCATGGAACCCGGCTCCAGGGTGCAAAAAGCCCTTGCCGACCTGAAGGCAGGTCGAAACCTGGGGTCCCCGCAGGAGCTCTGGCGTGCTGCGGAGATGTGGCGAAAGAACGGAAGCCCCGTTCCCGCCACGGCCGTCCTGCCCGGCGGGCAACTCTGCTCCGAGCGTTTTCTGCCTGATCTGCGCTTTGTGCGTGAGGGCACGGACCTCCCCCTTCCCCGGCCGGGAACGGTGAACAATGGAGATCTTTTCGCGGCTCTCCTGGCTGCGGGCGGCCGGGCCGGAGAGTGGTGGAGCCTTCAGGATCTGCCCCTTCCGGAAAGGCCTTCGTGGCTGGGCGGCGGCCTGGATGTTTACGCCCTGTCCAAGTGGGGGCAGGAAGTCGTCCTGTGTGCAGCCAAGAACATGGAATTCGAGGAGGCCTCCAGGGTGAATGAACCACGTTTTATCGAGGCCGTGTGTGGAGATGTTCCCCTGGAGTGGGATGAGCTTCCTCCTGATTTCCGGGCCTCCCTTCTTAAGGCCGGAAAGGATGGCTCTTTTTTAAAAAGCACTTGCGAAAGGCTTCTGATGCTCAGCCGCGGCTGGTAGGAGGCCGTTCCCGTGTCCCGTTACCCCCATGGAGGCAGGACCATTGGAAACCAACAAAACAAGATGGGAAAGGGAGCTGAAGAGCCTGTTCAGCGGGCTGACGAAATCCGGATGCCCATGCGAAAGCCCGGATGAACTGGTTCGCCTGGCCTATCTGGAAAAGAAAGTGAAGAAGGAAAGCTTCCAGGACCTGGGCCGGCACATCCTGTCCTGTGACCGATGCGCGGCCTTCTGGGACCGCATCCAGTCCTTTGAGCACCTGTCCTTCCAGGAAATGAAGTGCCATGCAAAGGCTGATGGCTATGGGCGGGGGGAAGCGGACCGGCTGCAAAAAGCCCTTGCCAGACGCCACCTGAAGGGTTGTCCTGAGTGCCGGAAGCTCCTGGAAACCGTATCCAAGCCCAGCACCCTGGAACAGATACGCGAACTTGCCCTTTCCCTCCGGGAGGATTTCCTGCTGTCGCTATTCGGGAGCATGGAATACGCCCATAGAAGCGGAGCGAGGGTGAAATCCGTCCATAGGAGCGAATCAGGAAAGGCGGAAATCGAGGCCTGGGTTCTGGATGCCGGGGAACGCATTCTGATGGAGCCATCAGGCCTTCCCCATCGGGAAAGAATCACCCTGGAGCAGGGGCCTCTCATAGACAAGGATAACCATCTTGTGGTGGAACTGAAGGACATTCCAGCGGGCTACGGCGAGGTGCGGGTCATGCTCCAAAGGGAAGGCCACGTCCTGGACCTGGGAACCCACCCCGTGGACGGCTCGGCGTCCAGGATAAAAGTTCCTTTCCCTGGAGAGCCGCGTCCGGTGGACCCGAAGATTCTGCGGGTGAGCCTGTTGCTGAAGTGAGCCCTTATGGCGGAAGGCCCCGGCTCCCCTTCCGGTTTTTTAAGCAAAGGCATGCAGGACGCATTGACGGACCCGGTCTTCGGAGGGCACTTGCATGATGGCTCTCCCTTCCTTCCTCAAGGAAGCCAGGTCCGGCCATTCGAGAGGGGTCTTGGCCAGGAAGGCCAAGCACAGCAAAAACTGGGCGCTGTTCACATCTTTCGCCTCCAGAAGCTCCTTGGCATCTTCCTTCAGCCCCTGCATCAGTCCTTTCTGGCTGACGGGAATCCCGCCCCTGCGGGTTATGATTTGGGAGTTGCCCGCGTTGAGTATCGCCAGCAGTCTCGGCCAATGGGTCCAGGAGGACAGCACCAGAAAACCCAGGCAGAGGCACACCAGTTCCTGGGCCCCGCAGCATTCGGTCATGGTTTTGAAAAGCCCAGGGAATGCATTGTGTCTGGCCGGGGTACGATAACACGGCCAACCGATTCCACGGCTGGTGATGCCGTGGGGATGCGGATGGGCATCATGATTCTCTTCCCATGGCATGGAGATATACAGATATTGCCCATGGAGCTCTCCCATCAGGGTATCCAGAAACAGGCTGAACAACTGCCTGTGATAAGCCTTTTCCAGGGGACATTTCTCCCCGCTGACTTCGGGCGTGAAGCAGGACAACAGCGTATCCGGCCCATAGACATCCACGTCACGGGATTCGATGACCAATTGGAACATGGCGGCCACCCAGTGGAAAGCCCCGTATCGGTAGTCGGTCTTATTGCCTCTCTCCCTCGTGAATCCGTATAGCCATCGCTGAATGGTGCGGTCCGCCCTGCCCTCGGCGGCCGCTATCTCCGGAACGGTCAGGCCCTCTTCATAACGCTTCACAAAAGCTCGTAATTCCAACGGATACACCAAAGCCAGCGCCTCAAGACACCCTCTGGCATTCCGAAGCAGCTCCGGATAGGCCCAGAAATCCATTCCCAATCCGTCCAGGACCTCCGCGAAATCTGTCGGCATGGCAAGATTCCTCTATTTTTCAGAAGGCAACCAACACATCGGCCAAATCCGGCCAAGAGGGATACCGGCTGGAATCATCATGATTCCCTCTTTCTCCAGATGGGGCTGACAATAACCCATGCCGCTGAATTCGGCAAGCGTTCAGCCCGGGACCGGTCCTTGCTGCAACCCGTCAGCGCCCCTGAAAAGGCCCTGCGGACCAGCCCATGGCTCCATCGATGCACATCGAGATGCCGTCAAAAACCATGCCCGATCAAAGGGGGGACGGAAGCCTTTTGGGCGCTGGCCTGGAGGGCGCTCCCCCGTCATTTCCGTGAAAGCGGTATTGCCGGCCTGTCAGCAGCCTGTTGAAAAACAGCCGGTCAGGCGATTGGCTCACCACCCCTAAACGACAAATATTTGTAAGCGTTCAGGGGGTCTCTACGCCAGTTCGGCTATCCAGGTCACATCGGTGGGTTGACCATTGAGGTGATCGGATAGGGCTTGGACGAGGCGGGGGTAGGTGGGGATGTCGTGCATGCGGCAAGTTTGCTTTAGGGACA
>JAHJUF010000440.1 GCA_018829095.1 Pseudomonadota bacterium
GCCTACACCCACATCGCCCACGACTGCATCACGGGCCGGGGGGTGTTCTTTGCCAACAACGCCACCCTGGCAGGCCACATCACCGTGGGGGACTACGCCACGGTGGGGGGGCTTTCGGCCGTGCACCAGTTCTGCCGCATCGGGGCCTACGCCTTTGTGGGCGGGAAATCCGCCGTGGCCAAGGACGTGCCGCCCTACGTCATAGCTGCGGGCGACCGGGCCGTGCTCCACGGGATGAACAAGGTGGGCCTGAAGCGTCACGGGTTCCCGGACCCGGTGCTGAACGCCCTGAAGCGCTCGTACCGCATCGTGTTCCGGATCGGCCTCACCTTGAACGAGGCCATTGAGCGGGTGAAGGCCGAAGTGGAGCCCCTGCCCGAAGTAAAGACCTTCCTGGAGTTTCTGGAAAGCTCCACGCGGGGCGTCAGCCGGGGCCGCCGGACCCGCGAGTCCCAATGGTAACAAGGGATGGAGAGGCAAAAAGTCCAAAATCTACCCAAACCGTCATTGGGGAGAAGGCCTGAATCCCGTTTTTTCCAAGTGAGACAAAAGCTCTGGATCCCGGCCTTCGCCGGGGGGACGACTTTTTGCAGGGCCATCAATATGGAGTTTTGACCGGAAATCCATGACCAAAGAAAAGACATCCCAAACCCCGGAAAGGGTCGGGCTGGTGGCGGGGAACGGATTGTTCCCCGTTATTTTTTCCCGGGCTGCCAAAAGCAGGGGCCTTGCGGTCTTTGCGGCGGCCCACCTGGGAGAGGCCCCGGAAGAACTGGCCGGCATGGTGGAGGACACCTGCTGGGTCCATGTGGGGGAACTCCGCAAGATGGTGGATTTTTTCCACGCCCATGGCGTTGCCCGAGCGGTATTGGCCGGGGGCATCACCAAGGCCCGGCTGTTCACGGATTTCAAGCCTGACGACCTGGCCCTGGAAGTCCTGGCCCGGCTTGACCACACGGCGGATGACGCGGTGCTTCGCGGCTTTGTCCTGGCTCTGGAGGAAAACGGCATCCAGGTGCTGGCCCCCACCTTTCTGGTGCCCGAACTCCTGGCCCCGGCCGGTTCCTGGACCCAACGGGCCCCGGACGGACGGGAGGAAAAGGATTTGGCCCTGGGGCTCGCCCTGGCCAGAAAAATCGGGGCCCTGGACATAGGCCAGTGCGTGGTGGTGTGCCGGGGGACCGTGGTGGCTGTGGAGGCTGTGGAGGGTACGGACGCCACGGTGCGCCGGGCCGGGGCGCTGGGCGCGGCCGGGGCTGTGGTGGTGAAGGTGGTAAAGCCCATCCAGGATACCCGTTTCGATCTGCCGGCCATCGGTCCTGACACCATCCGAACCATGGCCGAAGCCGGGGCCACGGTCCTGGGGGTGGAGGCGGGCAAGACCGTGGTTTTTGACCGGGACGAGATGGTGGCCCTGGCGGACGAGGCGGGCATTGCCATTGTGGGCATGACGGATTCCTGAGCAGACCCGGAGCGGGGAGGAGAGGGCGGGGATCGCCCTGTTTGAGTCATGGCGGATTTACGAACAGCGGTTATTGGCGCGGGATACCTGGGGCGGTTTCATGCCCAGAAGTACGCCACCCTGCCCGGAGTCAGCCTGGTGGGTGTGGTGGATGTGGATTCCGTTGCCGCCGGGGCCGTGGCCCGGGAGGTGGGCACGGAAGCCTTCACAGACCACAGGGAGCTTCTGGGCCGGGTGGACGCGGTTTCCGTGGTGGCCCCCACGCCCCTGCACCACGCCATCTCCCGGGATTTTCTGGCTGCCGGCTGCGACGTGCTCATTGAAAAACCCATGACCACTACCCTGGCCCAGGCGGACGAACTCATCGAGATGGCCGAGTCCCGGGGCCTCATCATCCAGGTGGGGCACCTGGAGCGGTTCAACCCGGCGGTCATCGCCTTGCGCCGCGCCGTTAGCCGCCCCCGGTTCATCGAGGCCCGGCGGCTGTCCACCTTCAAGCCCCGGGCCGTGGGGGTTTCCGTCATCCTGGACCTCATGATCCACGACATCGACATCGTAGCCGCGCTTTCAGGCTCCACGGTCCGGCGGGTGGAAGCCGGGGGGGCCTGCGTCCTCACGGACCGGGTGGATGTGGCCGGTGCTTTTTTGGAAATGGAAAACGGATGCGTGGCCAGCTTGACGGCCAGCCGCCTGGCCCCGGAGGATCAACGGGAGATCCGGGTGTATGAAAAGGACGCCTTTGTGGAGGTGGACTTCATCCACCGGAAAATCACCGTGGAGAGGAACTCCGGTAAGGCCGGGGAAGATGGTATGCCCGGCACCGCCAGGGATGTGAACACCTTTGATCAGGCCGATGCCCTGGCCGACGAGATCGCGGCCTTTGTCCACAGTGTGAAAAACCGCGAGGCCCCGGAAGTCACGGGGGTCGTGGGCCGTCAGGCCCTGGCTGCGGCCATCGCCGTGGCCGAGAAGATCGAAAAGGGCGCGGGCCGGTGAGGGGGAACCCAAACGCGGCGCTCCCGGAAAGCCAGGCTTGACCCCATGGACCAGCCCCGCCCCCCCAAGGTCATGATCGTGGCCGGCGAGTCCTCCGGGGACCACCACGGCGCGCGCCTGGTGCGGGCCCTGGCCGGAATGGTCCCGGACGCCTTTGTCTTCGGTATCGGCGGCCGTGCCCTGGAGGCGGCCGGAGTCCGGCTCTTTGCCCACGCCCGGGATCTCTCCGTGGTGGGCCTCACCGAAATCGCCGGAAAACTCCCCGAAATCGTTCGCGCCCTGTGGACCGCCACCGAAATGCTGGCCCGGATGCGGCCGGATGTCCTCATCCTCATCGATTTTCCGGACTTCAATTTCCGGGTGGCCCGGGCTGCGAAAAAGCTCGGCATTCCGGTGCTCTACTACATCAGTCCCCAGGTGTGGGCCTGGCGCAAGGGCAGGGTGAAGACGATCCGCCGCCTCATGGACCGCATGGCCGTGATCCTGCCCTTTGAGGAAGCCTTCTACCGGGAGAGGGGAGTGGACGCCACCTACGTGGGCCATCCCCTGGCCGACGAGGACGAGCCCGGACCCGAGGCCCCCCCCATCCTTTCCCCTGGCGACCCGGGACCCCTGGTGGGACTTTTGCCCGGCTCCCGGAGCGGTGAAGTGTTTCGGCATTTGCCCATCCTCCTGGAGGCCGCCCGTCTGGTGGGGGAGAAAATGCCCGGGGTGAAGTTCGCCATCCCCCTGGCCCCGGACATCTCCGGGGAGTGGATTCAGGGCATGATGGGGGAGGCGGCAAAGAGCGCGCCCCTGCCGGAGATCCGGCTTTTGCCCGGGGGCATCCGCGCGGTGCTGACCCAAAGCCGCATGGCGGTCACCGTTTCGGGCACCGTGACCCTGGAGGCCGCCCTGGCCGGGCTTCCCATGATCATCGTGTACCGCATGTCCGGCCTTTCCATCCTGGCGGCCAAAGCCCTTATCCGGGTGGATTTCATCGGCCTGCCCAACCTCATCGCCGGACGCCTGGTGGCCCCGGAACTGATCCAGGAGGATGTGAATCCAAAGCGGATTTCCGGGATGATCCTGGACTGGCTGGGAAACCCGGAAAAGCTGGCAGCCATCCGCCGGGACATGGAGCAGGTGCGGAAAAACCTGGGCGGCCCCGGCGCATCCGCCCGGGCGGCAGCCCTGGCCGTGGAGCTTTTGGGCCAAAACCGGGAACTTCCCGGCCCGCCGGGAGCCTGATGCCGGGCTGCGCAGGTATCTATGGGCAACGCGGCCCGGGCCGGGTTCCCCCTTTGGAAAAGGGGGGCAGGGGGATTTTTTTCATGCCGCAGCGGATGGAACTCGACTCCGCTGGCCTCCTGGAAAGCGGAAAGAAACAGGTCTGCGGGAACTGGACCGCATCACCCTGGCAGCTGAACGGCGTTTCAGCCAGCAAACCTTCTGACCAAGGATTTTCATGAGCCTTTTTCCGCCCCTGTCCTCCAGGCTGAAGTCCCGTCACCAGAAGCTTCTGGCCCTTGTCCGGGAAAACACGGGCCGGCTTCTGGGGGCCATGGCCTGCATGATCCTCATGTCCGGTTCCATGGCCGCCGTGGCCTACCTGGTGGAACCGGCCATGGACCGCATTTTCGTTCTGCGCAACGAGCAGGCGTTGAAGCTCATCCCCCTGGTGGTGGTCCTGGTGTTCTTTATCCGGGGGGCCTCCTACTACGGCCAGGAATACCTCATGGGCTGGGTGGGGGAGAACATCATCAAGCGCCTGCGGGACATGCTCTACGGCCGGATGATGGACCTGCCCCTGTCCTTTTTTCAGGGGGAGAAGACCGGCGAGCTCATGAGCCGGATCACCTGGGACGTGAACGTGATCCGGGCCATGGTCACCACGGCGGTGACTTCGAGCCTCAGGGACTTCTTTTCCGTGGTGTTCCTCACGGGGATCATCTTCTATCAGGACTGGAAGATGGCCATTTTCGCCCTGTTCATCCTGCCTGCGGCCTTTTATCCCATCGTGCACTTCGGCCGGAAGGTGCGGCACCTCTCCACCGGTTGCCAGGAGGCCATGGCCGATCTGAACAGCCACCTCCAGGAGACCTTCACAGGCAACAAGGTGGTGCGCGCCTTCAACATGGAGAAGACGGAGAAGGAGCGCTTCTTTGCCAAGACCCACAACCTGTTCACCCTGTCCGTACGCCAGGTCCGGGCCAAGAGCCTCACTTCGCCCATCATGGAGTTTCTGGGGGGCGCGGGCATCGCGGTGGTCATCTGGTACGGCGGGTACCTGGTCTTCAAAGAAGCTAAAACCCCGGGCCAGTTCTTCTCCTTCATGGCCGCCGTTCTTTTGCTTTATGACCCGGTGAAGAAGCTTTCCCGCTTGAACAACGCCATCCAGGAGGGCCTGGCCGCCTGGGACCGGATCTTCGACATCCTGGAAACCTCCTCCGAGATCATCGAGCCCGAGAATCCCGAGGCCCTGGCCCCCGGACCCCACACCGTGGCCTTTGACGGTGTTTCCTTTGGATACGGCGACATCCAGGTCCTGGAAGACATCCACTTTACGGTGAAGCCCGGGGAGGTGGTGGCCCTGGTGGGGGCTTCCGGCGGGGGAAAGACCTCCCTGGTGAACCTCATCCCCCGGTTCTACGACGTGCTGGCCGGCAGCGTCACCATAGACGGCCACGATATCCGGAACCTGTCCCTGGCCACCCTCCGGGGGGAGATCGCCATCGTGACCCAGGAACCCATCCTGTTCAACGACACGGTTCGGAACAACATCGCCTACGGCAGGCCCGGGGCCTCGGAAGAGGAGATCCTGGAGGCTGCCAAGGCCGCTTTTGCCCTGGATTTCGTGAACGGCCTGGAAAAGGGATTCGACTCGGTGGTGGGGGAGCTGGGGGGCAGGGTCTCCGGGGGCGAGAAGCAGCGCCTGTGCATCGCCCGGGCCCTTTTGAAGGACGCGCCCATCCTCATCCTGGACGAGGCCACCTCCAGCCTGGACACCCAGTCCGAGCGCATCGTGCAAAAGGCCCTGGAAAACCTCATGGCCGGGCGCACGTCCTTTGTCATCGCCCACCGCCTGTCCACCGTGCGCCATGCGGACCGCATCCTGGTGGTGAAGGGCGGCCGTATCGTGGAGCAGGGCGACCACGAAAGCCTCCTTGCCGCTGGTGGCCCCTACGCCCGCCTGTGCGCCATGCAGATGGAGGGCCCAAACGGGAAAGACGACCATGCCTGATCTGTCCGTGGTGATTCCGGCCTACAACGAGGAAGACCGCATCGTGCCTACCCTCACGGCCACCCTGGACTACCTGGCCGGGCGCAGAGCATCCGCCGAGGTGGTGGTGGTTTCGGACGGGTCCACGGACCACACCGCCGACGTGGTGCGGGCTTTTGCGCCGCCGGAAAACGTTTCCCTGCGTATGCTGGAGTACAAGCCCAACCGGGGCAAGGGCTATGCCGTGGCCTATGGCATGACCCGGGCCAAGGGCGGCCGGGTGCTCTTCATGGATGCGGACTATTCCGTGCCCATCGAGGAACTGGAAAAGGCCGAGGCCCTCATGGACCAGGGCGCGGACGTGGCCATCGCCTCCCGGGCCCTGGCGGAAAGCCAGGTCGAGGCGTACCAGAATTTGCCCCGGCGCATGTCGGCCCGGATCTACACCCTGGTGCAGAACACCTGGCTGGGGTTTTCCTATCCAGACACCCAATGCGGGTTCAAGATGTTCACCCAAAATGCGGCTGCCGACCTTTTTTCCCGCCAGAAGCTGACCTCCGTGATTTTCGACGCGGAGATCCTCTGGCTGGCCAAACGCCAGGGATTTCGGGTGGCCCAGTTTCCCGTGAAATGGACCCATGTGGAGGATTCCCGCATCCAGTACGATTCCCTGAGGAAAAGCCTGTTCGTGTTCCAGGAACTGTTCCGCATCAAGGGGCTCCACAGGCAATGAGGCGTGGACCGGCACGGACCCCCTCTTTGAAAAACGTTCAAGCAGCCCCCCCCTTTGACAAAGGGGGGCAGGGGGGATTTCTTTTTATTTTTTCAGGTTTTTGTTCTTTTTCACCCGGTTTTTCGGGAGCTTGCCTAAACTTGATGAATTCGTAAAAAGTCGTCATCCCGGCGAAGGCCGGGATCCAGGCTTTTTGTAACACCTTGAAATCGCTGGATTCCGGCCTTCGCCGGAATGACGGTTCGGATGTTTTTTGGGCTTTTTACGAACTCATCAAACTTGCCCAAAGTCCGAGCAAGGGCTTGAAGCAGGAGAGACAGGTTGCCGGTCATCGGGTTTTTCCGGCAGGCGCGGTATTTTCAGCCGGACTCCAGGCATAAGGGCGGATACTCCAACAAAGATAAAAAACCAAAAAAAGAAATCCCCCCAACCCCCCTTTGAGAAAGGGGGGAATGGCTGCCCGGCTTTTTGTCAAGGGGAGGCTGCTTCCCCTGGAAAGCCTGCCTTGGCAACCAGGTACGTAAGACCGGATGAACCGTTATTTTGACAACCTCCCGATCTTTTCCGCACCGATCCTCAGGCCCTCTCCCTCTTTTTCCTGTTTTTTTCTCCGCAAATTCCGCGTAATCTGCCCATGACTTTTTCTCCGGAACCCTCAACCCAGGGAAAGGCCCTGCCATGGAACTGATCCGCCTTTTCGAGCCTGTGACCATCAACGGCATGGTCCTCAAAAACCGCATTGTCCTGCCCTCCATGGGCCTGGCCTACACGGACCGGCAGGAGTTCAACCCCCGGCTGGCCGCCTTTTACATGGAGCGGGTCCGGGGCGGGGCCGGGCTGATCACCGTGGGGCCCTGCGGCATCGACAAGGCCGGCTCCGTGCCCTTCATGGTGGATCTGGCCCACGATGGCAACCTCCCGGCCCTGGGGGATTTTCTGGGAGAGGTCCACGAATCGAGCGACGCCAAGGTGGCGGTGCAACTCCTGCACATGGGCCGCTACGCCCTGTCGTGGCTCTCGGGGGAACCCTGCCTGGCGCCCTCGGCCATCCCCAGCCGCCTCACGGGCGAGACCCCCCGGGAAATGACCAAAGAAGACATGCGCCGGGTCCGGGGCGAATACGTTTCCGCTTCCCGGCGGGCCGTCTCAGCCGGGTTCGACGTGGTGGAGATCCTCGCCTGCACAGGCTA
>JAHJUF010000051.1 GCA_018829095.1 Pseudomonadota bacterium
AGACCTCCACACCACTTCGATTTCCCCGATCTTTTCGCCCTCGTAGGACACGCCACTCACGATTCGGATGCGGGGAATAAGCCGAAGGCTCAGGAGCAGATCCTCGAGCCCGCGCGAGGTTTCGGGCATGACCTCCCGGAAAACGCCGCCCCCCGTGTCGGTGACCACCAGGTATTCATAGCCATTGGCCAGGCAGGCCAGGGCCAGGTATTCCGAGACGCTTTGGGTGTTGTAGTTCCACAGGGCGTTGGCCACGATGTCGGCGTGCCGCTTTACATCATCCACCGCATGACGCCGAACGTGACTTTCGCACAACGCCACGAACACGATGAAGGAAAGGAGGGAGAAGCAGACCGCGATGCCTGTCGCTTTCCTGGAAGTCAAGGTCCCAACCTCATTTCCGGAAAAACCGCCAGGTCCGCTTCGGGCTGGCCGTGGGTGAAGGGGGAGGGAATCCCGCCCCGGGATTCAGGGCAAATACCGGTTCATGAGATCCATGTAGGCTTCGGACTGGATGAACCCGTGCAAGGCTTCGTCAAAAGCCTCCATGAGAACGGGCAGGTCCTTGTAAGCGGACTTTTTGCTGAAGGCCAGGAAGTAGTCCTTGTGCACCACCGGCTTCGGCAGGAAGGTGATCCTGCCTTTCAGGCCCAGCGTCTTGAGCAGTTCCGCGCCCACGTAAAGGTCGCAGGGAAAGTAGCCGAAACGGCCGTTGGCGAGCTTCAGGAAATTCTGCTCGTCCGTGCTGGCCTCCTGGACCTGGGCGCGGTTCTTGACGCCATCCCAAAAGGACTCGGAATAGGCGTACCCGGAGGTCACCCCCACGCTTTGCCCCACAAGATCCTCGTAGGAGCCGAACTTCAACCGGCCGAGGTCCTGCCTGCGGATGAAAAAAACATAGGTGGAGGTGCAGATGGGGGTTTTGGGAAAATGGAGAAAGGCTTCCCGGTCTTGGGTCCTGGAAATGAGGTAGACCGCGTCCACCTCCCCCCGTTCGTACATCATGACGCAGCGTTTCCAGGGGAACAGGGAAAACCGGTGCTCCATCCCCAGGTTGTCCAGAACGCGGCGGATGACCTCGGTGCCGATACCATTGACCGTCCCGTTCTCCATCATCTGATAGGGCGGCCACGGACTTCCGGCGATTTCCAGGACCTCGGCCCGGGCCGGGGCCGAAAGGAGAGCCCAAAGGACCAAGAGGAGGAGGGCGGGTCGTTTCATTCCATGCCTCCGGGTGCTGGCGGTCAAAGCTAGCTGGCATCCTGGATGGACGGAACCCACGGCAACGGTGCGCGTAGCCCGGAGACCCCGCCCCGGAAAACAGCCAGGGCATGAGCCTAATGGAACCAGCACTCCCCGACAGGGCCACCGGAAAAGGAAAACCGTATTTTCCTCGTATTCAAAATAACTCACGGAACGATATTGCGCAAGGGGAGAGAAGATCATCGCGCAGGATGCTCGGATGCTTTCAGACGAACCTTTTTATTGTCCAAATGAATCTATAAAGAAGAATGAATTTCCCAGATCATGCAGTTGTGCCCCCTCTTCCTCCGCAGGTTGGCGCCGGCAACCCTCGGCCCGGGGCGGTCCCGGCACCTTGTTGCCAGGGTCGGAAGGACCGTAGCCCCCTATTTTTCCAGGCCGGTTTCGGTTTCCTGCCCCCTTTCCATTCGTTTGCCCAATCCGTCTGTGCGTGGTATCTGTGCCCGGAATAAGGACCGGTTGCCTTTTAGGTTCGTCCTCGTCCCTGTTGCCCTTATTGCCTTGGCATCCTCTTGCCGGGGCTGCTTTTTTTGGAGGATTCATCATGCAGAAAACCGCTTGGATCGCCTTTTTCTCCCCTGCTGGAACCACGAAAAAATCGGCGGAAATGATTTCGGAGGAGATGGCCGGGGTGGGGTTTGCGGTCCGGCTGAAGGACCTTTCGGCTTCCGATGGCAAGGAGGTCCGGGAGGGGCTTTCCTCCGGGGATGTGCTCTTTGTGGGCTCGCCGGTGTATGCCAACCATGCGCTTCCCGGGGTCATGGACTTCATCGCCGGGCTGCCGGAAGATTCCGGGGCCCTGGCCGCGCCTTTTGTCACCTACGGCGCGGTGACCTCGGGCGTGGCGCTCCACGAGATGGCCGAAGCCCTCGCCGAAAGGGGCTTCCCCCTGGCCGGAGGCATCAAGATCGTGGCGGAACACTCCTTTTCCCGGTTCTTCAAAAAGCCCATCGCCCCGGGACGGCCGAACGAATACGACGCCAAGGTCATCCGGTCCTTTGCCCGGTCTGTGGCGAAAAAGGCGGAAAAGGCGGGCCAGGAAAAGCCCGCGCTCCTCTCCCCGTTGGACCTGGACTATCAGGGCGAAAAAGCCAAAACCGCCGCGTCCAAGAACAGCCTGGAAGTCCTGAAATCCATCCTGCCGCCCATGGCGTTGAACGAGGGCGCCTGCATCCAGTGCGGCAACTGCGAGGACGCCTGCCCCACCGGAAACATCAGCCTGGAGGACTACCCGGTCCTTGGGGGACGCTGCATCCTCTGCTTCAACTGCGTGGCCGCCTGCGAAAGCTCCGCCCTGACCAACCCCGCTCTTTCCGTCCTGGAACCCGAAATCCGAAAGCGAAAAACCGCCTTTGCCGAACCCGAGGAAACCCGGGCCTTCCTATAGAAAAGCGGGCCAGGTCCGGGCTATGTTTCGCTCCGGGCCTGGCCTTTCCTACCCTCCAGAAAATACGTGGTCATCATTCCCTTGCCCTTGATCTGAACCTCGCCTCGTTCCTCGCACAGGTAGTCGTCGCCCAGGAGGTCCCGGAAGCCGGAGGTGACCTGGATACGGCCGGGCAGGCAGTGGGATTCCATGCGGGAGGCGGTGTTCACCGTGTCCCCCCACAGGTCGTAGATGAACTTGCTCTTGCCGATGACCCCGGCCACCACGGGCCCGGAGTGGATGCCGATGCGCATGGAAAGCGCCGCGCCATCGTCAAAGGACAACTCGCCCACGGACCGTTGCATGTCCAGGGCCATCTCCGCCGCCGCCCTGGCGTGATCGGCCCGGGGCTCGGGGAGTCCCGCCACCACCATGTAGGCGTCCCCGATGGTCTTGATCTTCTCCATCCCGTGCTTGGCGGTGAGATCGTCGAACCGGGACACGACCTGGTTCAGGAAACCCACCAGGTCCTCGGGGCGGATGCGCTGGGAAAAGGGCGTGAACCCCACGATGTCCGCGAACACGATGGAGGTTTCCGCAAACCGGTCCGCCACCAGGCCCGGGTTGTCCTTGAGACGCCGGGCGATGGACGCCGGGAGAATGTTTTGCAAAAGCGCCTCGGACCGGGCGTGCTCCTCGGCCAGGGCGGCCTCGGCCCGGGTGGCGGCGCCGGAGTAGAAGAAGCCGGCCAGCACCAGGAGGGCGAAGAACAGAAGGGAGCTGAACACGTACAGCCCGTCCTCCATCCATGGGGGCAGGGGCAGGACGGCCGGATGGCCGCGGGAAAAGAAGTGATAGGCCAGGAAAACCCCGGCAAGCACCGCCACCACCAGGGGAAGGAGATGTTTTTCCTTGGCCGGGTAGAAGGAGGTCAAAAGGGCCAGGAGCACGAGGAACTGGGCGAACCCCGGGGTCGCCCCGAAGTACCAGACGCACATGCCCGTGACGCCGGTGACCTCGAACAGGAACAGGAGCAGGGTGGCCAGGTGCCGCCCCTGGCGGTTGATGACAAAGGCCCCAACGTAGAGGAGGGTGGAGAACACGTTGAACGCGGCCAGGGCCCAGGCGCGGCCCAGGACAAAGGCAGCCGCCATGACGGCGTGGGAAAGGACGGCGTAGATGCAGCCGTAGTTGGTCACCACGAAAAACCGGCGGAACCTGGGCTCGATATTGTCCGGAGGGGTGAGCAGGCGACGGAAAAAGGCGGTCACGGTGCCCCGGTGCTCGGCCTGGCATTCGGCCGCCCTGCGGGTTTTCTTGAAGAGGAACTCCCTGACCGGCTCATCCATTTTTTTGCAGGTCCTTCCATATCCCGGCCAGGGCCTTGCGCCACCGGGGGTTTTCCAGGGCCAGGCCGCGCCAGGTTTCGCCTTCAGCCACCCGTGACTCCAGGATCTTCCAAGCCGCCGCGTGGTCGAACTCCTTCCACAGGGCCCCGGCCCGGTAGAGGTGCTCGCAGTCGGCCAGGGCCAGGAGCCCGGCTGTGCCCTTTTCAAAGTCGAACCGCTTCCAGTGGGCTCCGGCGTAGAACACGTACCGGGCGTCCCGGATTTCCAGGAGTGCCGCGAGGCCCGCATCGTGGTCGAAAACCTTCCACTCCAGGCCCGCGTGATACAGAAATTTTTCGCTATGCAGCTCCGCCAGCGCCGCGAATCCCTTTGCAAAATCAAACCTCGGCCACAGCCGTCCGGCCCGGAACAGGGTCTCCGGGTCCCCCAGGGCGATGAGGCGGGCAAGGCCTTGCTGGTGGTCGAAGTTCTGCGCTTTTCCAGCCTCGTACAGGGCCAGGGCCTGGGAGGGTTGCCGGGGAGGCTTCATGATTCCGCCTCCATGGTCACCACCGTGCCAAAGGGCGGCCGGAAGGATTTTTGCCCAGGGGGCACGGCCCAGACCGTGCGGGGATAGGGGCGCAGGGCGTCCAGGTCGTAGACGTATCCGTCCGTGATCACCAGAAGAGCCTCGGTGTGGCCCAGGAGATAGCGGTTGAACAGGGGCGCGAAGAACGTGGCCCCCCGTGATCCGGACCGGAGGAACCGCCAGTCGCCCCTCTGGTAGAAATAGGGTTTTTCATCCGGCGCCGTGGCGAAAAACCCGCCCGCCTTCCGGGGCACGAACAGATCCTGGTCCATGCAGACCAGACTCACCCGGAAGTCCCGGGCGAGATCCTCCACCACGCCGAAGGCCTGTTCCAAGAGCGCCGGTTGGGCGGCCATGGAGCCGGACACGTCCACAGCCACGGTGACCAGGGGGTTGTGCCGATGGCTGCGGCCCGGGGCGTAGATGCCCGCGTCGAAATACCGGCGGTTGGGGCGGCTCCAGGAGGTGCGCCACTGGGTGGACATGGAGGCCCGGTCCACCAGGTTGCGGATACGGGCCTTCCAGGAAGTATTTGCCAGAGCGGGCTTTTCCAGGAGCCCGGCCAGCTCGCCATAAAGCCGCTCCCCCTCACAGTCCCCGCTTTGCTGGATAAAGCGAAGAATGCGCTTCTTGCCCGCCTCGGCCCGGCTGTTTTCGTCCGCGTCGCCCAGGAGATGCAGGCCCGTGGGCAGGGGTTCGCCCGCGTTGTCCGTGAAACACAGCCCCTCGGCGGCCCCGGCCTTGCCTCCGGGGCGGCCGCCCTTCCACGGGGCCAGGCCCCAGGCCGCCCCGGGGCCGGTCCCGGCCTCGCCGCCGCTCTCCGCGTTCTCCCGGACCCGGGCGGCCAGCCAGTCGTACACCTCCTCCCAGGAAGCGTCGCCGAGCCTTCCCTTGCCCGGGTTTTTGGAAAAGGCCGCCGGGATCACGGGCAGGCCCGGGGGGAGCCTCACCACGGGGGTTTCCTGGACGCCCTTGCGGGAGAAGAAGGTCTTTTCGTGCTCAACGAGAAACGAGTTGATGACCATGTCCTGGGCTAGGTTCCGCAGATGGGGATTTTTGCTTTTGCCCGACCGGGAGCGGTGGGCGTGGTCCAGGACCACGTGGAGCATCTCGTGGACCAAAAGGCCCAGGAGGTGTTCCGGTTGGGTCTGTTCCACGAAGCCGGGGCGGTAATACAACTGGAACCGGCTCCGGGTGACGGCCAGCGCCAGGGTGGGGAGGTCCGGGTGGGGGACGAAGTCCGTGAACTGGTAGAAATAGGAGGCAAACCGGCTCCGGGCCCAGAGCATCCCTAGGACCTTGTCCCAGGCGGCCGTTGTACCGTCTGCGTGCATCATATCCATTTGGCGAATAAGCAGGCCACGAGAAAATCCCCCCTGCCCCCCTTTGTCAAAGGGGGGAACCCGCTTCGGGCCTTGCTCGCCCAAGAATGTCCCTTGTGCATGGTCTGCCTGTTTCGTGAATGGGTATCAGTCCTCCAGCACCTCTCCAAAGGCCCGGCCCACTGATTCGGCCAGGTCCGGGTCCGGGATCAGGGCCAGGGCCGCCGGGATCTGGGAGAACACCCCGCATTGGCGCACCAGGCGGTGGAAAAAACTCACCCGCAGGTCCGCCCGCAGGAGGCCGGTGAAGGCCAGGAAATGGGCCAGGTCCCCCAGGCCGTTTTCCGCGCCCAGACCGCCCGCCAGGTTCCGTTCCCGCAGCACGGTGAGGGCCCCGGACAGGGCCCAGAGCACATCCTCCACCGGCAGCCGCCCCTGGCGGACCTCCTCCATGCTCCCCGGGTCCCCGGCCAGGACCTGGCTGGTGGTGATGCTCCGGGGCACGGTGATCCCCAGGATGAACTCGTCCGCCGCCACCGGCCCCACCAGGGAGGCGATGACCTTTTCCAGGGTGTGGTCCCCGGCAGCGGAAAGGTGCGCGGCCAGGGCCTCGTGAAAGGCCAGGCCGTAGGAGAGCTTGAGGGCCTGGGAAACCTGGTGCCAGCCCCTGGGGTTGGGGTGGATGGCCGCCTCGTCCCAGAGGCGTTCCGGAAACCGGGCGATGTACTGGATCACCGAGGGGTGGATTTTTTCCGCATGGGCCCAGGAGAGCCAGGAGGCCGCATCGGGCCTGAGATGAAACACGGCCAGCCGCCCGTCCAGGGCCGAGTCGTCGAACTCGGTGACCACGGTTTCGTCCGCCTCGCCCAGGTTCCCGGCCAGGACCACACAGGTGCGTTCCGGCAATATGTGCTCACCGCAGACCCGTTCCGTGATGATCTGGAACAGGGTCTGGATCACCGTGGGATGGGCCCGGTTGGCCTCATCCAGGAACCAGAGGATGCCGCCGTACCCCTCGGGCACGGCCTCGGGCGGAATGAACCGGGGCCGGTAGTAGACCATGCGCCGGGACTCGTGGTCCGGCACGGGGAAGCCCCCCAGGTCCACGTTTTCCTTGAAGGCCAGGCGGGTGTCCATGAACAGGAAGTTTTTTGCCAGAGCCACCTGCTTCACCGCGTCGGACTTGCCGATGCCCGGGTGCCCCAGGATCTTCACCGCGTAGTTGATGCCGGAATCCGCGTCCAGGTACCGGGCCAGGATCTGCTTCAGCTCCGGCATGGTCACGCTGATGGGTTGTTTTTTCATGGCCTTGGGTCTTGATTCATGGAATCCGCGGATTCGTTATGCTTTTCATTCAACAACATAAAAAAACGAGGCGGGAGCATGACGCCCCCGCCTCGGGAAAAACCGGCTGCGTCAGGGGACGCGTTACGGGTTCATGGTGTAGGCGTCCACCAAGCTGTATATATTCTTTTCCAGAACGCGGTCGAATTTTTCCTTATCATGGACCGGGTTCTTGATCATCTTCAGGCAGGCTTCCTTCTGGGCGTCCGTAGCCGAGGACTTGCTGTGGATGTCCAGGGCGTAGCGGTTGAAGTCCCGCACGAACATGTTGAAGATCATGTCCAGCCGGTCGTCGTCCACGCCCTCGATTTTGGCGCTTTCGATGATGAGTTGTCCGTAGGCCACCAGGGTGAAAACCTCGCCCACGGCCAGCAGGAAGTCGAAGTCGTTCAACATCTGGTTGCCCAGTTCCATGCCCGAGGCCATGAGGAAGTCCTGGTAGGCCTTGATCTGCTCCTTGAACACCTTGACGTTGGGCAGGTCCACGGAGTTGTAGGCGATGTTGAAGTCGTGGAACTGGATCTTGCCGTAGCCCCGGGTGCGACCCTGTTTGAAGAGGTAGCTGTCGTCCGTGGCGTCGTTGCGCTTGGGAATTACGGGGTACTCCTTGGGGTTGAAAAAGTAGTTGGGCAGAAGCTTGGCGATCAGGGCCATGTTCACATGGCGGGTGCCCTCCAGCTTGGGGAAGCCCCGAAGCTCCATCACGGCCTGGGAGAAGTAGTTGTCCTTCTCGAAGCCCTTGGCCGCGATGATGTCCCACAGCATCTCGTGGACTTCCTCGCCCTGGATGGCCACCTTCATTTTCATGATGGGGTTGAAGAGCATGTAACGCTTGTCGTCTTCCGAGGCCGCGCGCAGGTAATCCGTGGCGCGCAGGCCGAAGAGCTTCATGGCGATGAGGCGCAGGTAGCTGTCCATGAACAGGCGCTTGACGTGGGGGAAGTCGGTGACGAACTTGTGGTACACGTTCCGGTGGGCCGCGTGGTTCAAGGCCTCATAGAACGAGTGGGTGACGATGCCCGTGGCGCCGGAGCCGATGTTGAACTTGCAGATGTTGATGGTGTTCAGCATGTCGTCCCAGGCCTTCTGGCCCCGGGCGGAGATGTCGGCGTCCGTGATGGGATAGTCGTGCAGGATGAATTCGGACACGAAGTTCTGGGCCTGGATGACGTTCTTCACGCACTCGAACTTCTCGTGGTGGGCGTCCACCATGAAGAACACGTACTCATCCGTGTCCGCGATCTTGCCGAAGACCGAGATGGTGGAGGCCTCGTTGCCGTTGCCGATGTAGTACTTGCTGCCCCGGGCGAGGTACGTGCCGTCGGCCTGGGGATAGAGCTTCATCTCGGACGAGTAGATGTCCGCGCCGTGCTCCTTTTCCGAAAGGCCGAAAGCGCAGAGGGGGTTCTCCCGAAGCTGGGCCACGGCCCGGTGCTTGAGTTCCTCGTTGTCCCCCAAAAAGAAGGGGTCCAGGCCCAGGGTGGACACATGGTACATGTACCAGTAGGCCGCGCCGTAAAAACCCGTGATCTCGGAGAATTCGTACATGCGGTACGTGCTATAGTATTGGTCGTCAGTGCCGTAGCCCTTGGGCAGGAACAGGGTCTCGAAGATCCCTTCCTTTTTGCAGAACTCCGCGAAATCGTAGGTGAACTCAAAGGAGTAGAGATCCTCCTTCATTTTTTTCAGACCTTTGTTCTCGAAGAACTCGATGGTCTTTAGCATGATTTCTTTGGAGCGTTCGTCGGGGTAGTTCCGGTCCTTGTATTTTTTCGGATTGAGAAGAAGCATCGCGTTCCTTTCTGGCATGGATGTAAGCGGCTGAAATCCCGCATTTTTCTCATGATGCTTAATCTTGAATTGTAGAAGGATGGCTGGAAACTGTCAAGGGGTTATGTCCCAGGCGGTTACCGAAGCGGCTGCCGCCGGCCAAGGGGACGGGTCCGGGAAAGACGAGGGAGGAAAGCGAGTTCCGCCGGAAACCTTCATTTTTTTAACGACTTGATTTCCAATGATTTCGCTTGACCCCGATCCTTCGGCAATGTTATGCTTTAAACTAAATGGTCGGGAATATCAGCGCGTTGCACAGTATCAACAAAAGTCTTCCTTGAAAACGGGCCGCTCGGCGGCTCTCCTTGCCCGTTTCGCCAGGATAATACGCCCCGCCGGGCGATGCCCGGTTTTTCTCCAGTCACCAAAAACAGGCCGCCAAGGTGCCGGTCAGGCCGCCTACCTCCGGAGATCCTTCCATGCATACCCCTCTTGTTCCCTCCACGAAAGGAAGCAGCATGACGAAAAGACGGATGACCCTTATTGGTTGTGCCCTGGCGGCATGTACGCTGATCCTCACCTTTTTTCCGGCCATCTCGGCTGCGAGCGCATTTCGCTGGAAGGTGGCGACCCTGGCTCCCAAGCAGGTGGGCTGGTCCGTCCAGATGCAGACACTGGTGCTGCCTTATGTCGAGAAGGCTACCAACGACGACCTGCGCCTCAAGGTGTTTTGGGGCGGAGTGATGGGCAATGACCAGGAATATCTGTCCAAAATGCACATCGGCCAACTCCAGGGCGCGGGCGTCACGGCCATGGGCGCCCACATCGCCTGCCCGGAGATGGTGGTGCTGGGGCTTCCCTTTCTTTTCAACAACTACGACGAAGTGGACTACATTCGCGAGGTCATGTTCCCCACCTTCGATTATTACTTCCAGGAAAACGGCTACAAGCTCTGGCTGTGGTTCGACCAGGACTTCGACCAGGCCTATTCCTCCAAGTTTCCCATGAACAAGGTGGAGGACTTCAAGAATTCCCGGTTCCAGTCCTGGTACGGCCCCCTGGAAGTGGCGATCCTCCGGACGTTCGGCGCAGACCCCATCCCCATGCCACCCACCGAGGCGCCCTCGGCCTACCGTACGGGCGCCATCGACGCCAACTTCGGGCCGGCCATCTTCATGGTGGGGAGCCAGATGTACACCTCGGTCAAGTACATGAACGACCTGAAAATCCGGTATGCGCCCGCCATCGTCATGACCACCGAGCAGGCCTGGAAGGATCTGCCGGCGCAGTACGAGGCCAACCTCATTGCCGGTCGTCCGGAGCTCGTGGCAGCCTTCAACAAGGGCGTTCGCGAGGACAACACGCGGTGCATCGAGGGCATGATCAAATACGGCGTGGAAAAGGTTTCCATGACCCCGGAAAACGCCAAGGACATCCGGGACCGCGCTCTCACGGTCTACGACAGCCTGGCCGGAAAGCTGTATCCTCCAGAGCTGCTCCAGGAAGTCCAGCGGCACCTGTCCGCCTTCCGCCGGGGTCAGACCCTGGCCAAACCCGCGCCGGTACTGGCCCGGACATACAAACCCGCTGAAAAAGTGGCCGCGACGGCCAAGCCCGAACTTCCGCCTGTGGTGGAAGCTGCCAAGCCTGTGGTGGAAGCCGCCAAGCCCGTGGTGGAAGCTGCCAAGCCCATGATGGAAGCTGCCAAGCCTGTGGTGGAAGCTGCCAAGCCCATGATGGAAGCGGCCAAGCCCATGATGGAAACGGGCAAGCCCATGATGGAAGCGGGCAAGCCCATGATGGAAGAGGCCAAGCCCATGATGGAAGCGGCCAAGCCCGTGGTGGCCGCGGCTCCGGCCATGGAGGAGGAGGCCGAAGCGGCTGTGGATGAAACCGCCAAGGTGGAGGCCGGCGACCTGGAGGCCATGGCCAAGGCGTATCAGGAATCCCTGGCCGCCCAGGCCCAGGCTGAAAAGGACCAGAAGGCCGCCGCCAAGGTTGCGGAGGTGAAACCGCCGGAGAAGCGCCTTTCCTCCTGGGAGAAGAGGAAGCGCCTGGTGTGGGCCGTCCAGGAGAAGCTCCAGCCTATGGGCTACTACAACTTCAAGATTGACGGCATTGTCGGGCCCATCACCCTCCAGGGCATCCTGGACTACCAGAAGGACAACGGTCTGGTCCAGACCGGGGCCATCGACGAGGCCCTCCTGGAAAGCCTGGGCGTAAAGCAGCCCTAGCCCCAACCAGGCAAGCAGCTAGCAGATAGCAGAGAAAACCGTAGCCGCCGGCGGCCGAAAGGCCCCGGCGGCTTTCTTTTTGGGGCATTGCTGAACAGGGGAAAAGCAAGGGGCTCGGAGGATTACGCAGATTTTATAAAGAAAAGGAGGATGGCCCGGAAGGAAGGGGAACCGGCCCGGAATCCCTGGGGGGAACCTAGGGTCCTTCGGACGCAGGCAATTCATTGAGGCTGTGTCACAACATGGACTCAATGAATTGCCTGGGCCACTCACGCTTCGGGCTTCCGGGTTGTCCGTGGCACCCGGGGGACCTGCCAGGACGACAAGCAGGCCATAGACCTCCTGAACGCCTGCCTTGCACAAATCTCCTGGCAAATGTATAAAACCAGGACGCAAATACCCAAAAAAAATCAGGAAGTCTCCACGGCAAATGGGCCATGAAATATTCTTGAGTCAACGGAATTGAGTGGCGCCCGTGGCCCCGCGCGGCAGGCGCAGGTGTGAAGCCATATTCTTCGGATGAGACGAGGCCACAGACTTCCCGCGGGGGACGCCGGATTCAGGAATGGCCTACACGACCAAGTTGTCTCCTGGGGCTCTTGTCACCAGGGCCGGTTCAGGTGCGCGATGCACGTGGTCCAGCTGTCAAGGAAAGGAGCATTGCGATGAAAGCTGCGATCTTGATTGTAGCGGTTTTGGCGGGGTTCCTGTCGGCATGGCCGCCCTTGCTCGCGGCCGAGGACAGTTCACTGCCGGGCGTGGATGAACCGGTGCAGCCCCCTTCGAGCCAGGGTGCGCCCCCCGAGGTGCCGCCGCCCCCGGTGTTGACGGCAAAAACAGCCGCCGACTGGTTCGCCGAAGCGGCCAAGATGGAGAGCACAGATCCTGCGGCGGCATGCAGGTGCTACGAGCAGGGAATCGCGCTCTCTCCGGACAACGTGGACATGCAGATGGCATGCGGGGCCGCGTGTGAGCGGGCCAAGATGTCGGCTGTTGCCCTTTCGGCGTACATGGCGGCGCATGTCCTGCGGCCCACGGCGGGCACGTATGAACAAACGGCGCGCCTCCTGTACGAGCAGGGGTTTGTGCGGGACGCGGCGTATAGGGCGCAGGAAGGAGCCGGCAAGTACCCGGACAGCGCCACGCTGAACCTGCTCGCTGCGCGGGTACTGATCTCGGCCGGAAACCCGGCGGCGGCGGTGCCCCTGCTGCAAAAAGCGGTGTCCGCAAAGGCGGCGGACGCGGACACCTGGGTACTTCTGGGCCGTGCGCTGGATCTTGCGGGAAACCGGACGGAGGCAGTGAAAGCCTTCAATGCGGCGCTTGCGATCGACGGGATGAACCGGGACGCCTTGATGGGCAGGGACCGCATCCTCTCGGGGGCACTGGCCGTGGGCGGTCTGATGATCATGCCTGCCGCGGGATGGATACGCATGGACGATACCCTGCGGGACACCCGAACCGGCATGTCCGCGCGGCTGGTGACGGGCCTTTCGGGCTCATCGGAGGAGGCGGCGCGTGCGTGCGTGACACAGGTGTTCCCCGGGGCCGGCAAAGATCCGTTCCCTCTGGAGGAGCACGGGGTATCCACGCCGCGCAAGGGGGCGTTTGCCAGCGTCCGGATGACCATGGCGGAGCCTGACGGCGGAGCTCCGACCACACTGAAATCCGTGTCGGCCCTGGCGTTTGACGTGGACGGCGTGACGGCCGCCCTGGTCACCGAGGACGCGAAGGATGCTGCGGCGGCGTTGGACATGCTTACAGGGCTGCTCGGCCGCGTGATGGCGGTTCGTCAAGTGGCTGGGACCCCGTCGAAAGGAGTCATGAGATGAGGCACAGAACCTTTCGTGCGTTCATGGCCGCTTTCGCTATTTTCTGGTTTGCGTGCGCCCTGCCTGCCGAGACCCCGGCCGGAGACTGGTCAGAGGATGCGAGGAACAAGGAGGTTCTGCGGGCAAGCATCAAGACGTCTTTGGACCGGATCGCCCAGGCAGGGCAGAGGGTGAACGACGCGCTCGCCACCGTGGGTGACGCCGAGAAGTGGGAGGAAGGGAAGTGGGCCGAAGTGGGCTCCGCCATGGACGAATACGCCCAGGCCTGCGACACGGAGCTGTCGGACATCGACTTCCACGTGCAGCAACTCCTCGAACTGGACCCCACGGCCTATGTGCCCCCCATCGATGTGAAACCGCCGGATTTCGTCACGTACCTTGGCCGTTTGCGGGGAGTCAATCAGGACCTGCGCGCCCGGTACGACAAGACCAACGAGATCGAAGCAAGCATGCGCGAGGGCAAGAAGCGCGTGGTGCGGGAGATGCGGGAGAAAACCGAAGAAGAGATGAGTGCAACCACTGGCGTGCCGATTGGGGAAAAACGGCCTGCCGATGACCAGGACAAAGGCTCGGACGAAAAGCTGAAGGACACGCTCGAGAAAGGGGCCACCAAACTTCTGGACACACTCGTTGGAGGAGCCGGGTTAGCCATATGGGGCCTCAAGCTCAATTTCGGGTTGTACTACTACGGCCAGGAAATGAAGGCGCAGGTACGGTCCATAAAGAACTACGACGAAGGTATCGCCTGGGTCCAGCAATACCGGACCAAGACCGGGGAAGCCATCGACAAGACGGACCGGGGGCTCGAAAAGCTGACCAAGTTGGACGGCCAGAGCGGGAAGGTCCGGGACAAGGCGGCGGAGATCCAAAAGAAGTTCAGCCAGTATACGGAAACTGGAAAAGAAAGGCAGAAGCGGGAACGCGACCAGGAGATGCAGGAGTTTTATGACAAAGAACGAACCCCCTGTTCCCCATGCTACTATTGGCCTGCCGACCCTCCCAAGACCATCGAGGTTTCGGAGTACATGGACGAAGTCAAGTCGATTCTCGACGAACTCACAAGCGCCGTGGATGCCGCCATGGTGGGGGGCGACCCGCTGGTCGTGGCTGAGATTGTGGAGAGCCGGGGATGGGATCTTTGGAATAAGTACCAGAAGGCGCGAGAGCAGTACGACAAGGCCGTGGAGGCATACAACCAGGCTGGTGCCAGGTACGGGGAAACCACGAATCAGGCAGGCCAGGAATACTCGGCCGCCACGACAGCGATCTACGCCCGGAGATGGGAGCACACGAGTGACAGGGACGCGGCGCTTGCCTCGGTGTTGGCGGCCTACCGGTCCAAGACAAACGCGGCGGTTGCCGCGTACAAGCCGATCGCGGCCGCTCTTCAACCGCCGTGCCGCGAGATGGTGAGGCTGACCCTGATCGGAAGGACCGTCTGGTGGGGTACACGGCGGCTTGTGGAAGGGCTGCGAGAGTATGCGTATGCCACCACGTCAAACCTGAACCGGGTGCTCGAGGACCTTTCCGGGCAGCACAAGGCCAACATGGGGGCCGTTTCGAGGGATGCGTGGGAAGCGTGGGAATACATGAGTCAATACAAATACGTGTCCGAACGATTTTCCGATCCGTACGCGTATGCCGCATCGGAATTCCGGTGGGGCCGTTCCATAGAGGAGGTGCAGTCATCCCTGCGGGGCGCCGAGAACTCCATGAGAGCCGGGGCGGAGTTCGTGGCAAAACGGTTGGGGGATTGCCAAGCCAGGGCGACAGAGGCACAGACACAGGCCGGGCAATTTGAAGAGGAAGTACGCGAGGTCCTGGACAAGGATGCCAAGGTGATCGCGACCGCGTGGACCGGTCTGTATCAAGGGATTGGGTTCCCGGAGGTGACGGCCCGGGAGTTCAGCGTATGGCAAATCGGAAACGAGAAACCCAAGGACCGTATCGAGTGGTACTACGATCTCTTCGAGAAGCGATTTGCTTTCACTGAACCCGACTCGTTGGCCAAGATCAAGGAGATCGACTTTACGAGCATGGCCGACAAGATCCGCGAGGTCGCGGACGAGATGAACGCTTGGTACGAGATCCTGGCGTTTTACCGCAGTCGCAGGGAGGTTGCGCTGAACCGAATGGACGCCGTGTGCAACAAGGTTGCGGGGTATGGGTTATTTGAGCGCCCCGCCGGCGGGGCACTAGACGCACTGCGCAAGGAGTTGACCGGCGATCCCTGGAAAGGCTGGGTCACCTCCCTGGAAGCGGCCGCCGCGGCCGAAGCAAAGGTCCCTCGCCCGGAGTACGCCATGATGCCGTGGGGCAACATGTTGCCCCGGCAGCGGCTCATAGCGGCGCAGGCCGCTTTGTACCGGCAGGCACAAAAGGTGATGAAGGACTATATTCTTTCGAAATCCGGCCGCGGGCTGGCTTTTATGGCGGTGAACGCGGACGAATTTACCACTCTGGCGGCGGAATGGGAAAAGCTAAAGCCCCTGTTTGCCCGGTTCGACCAGCTTGCCGGACCCGAACGGGCCAGGGTGAGCCAAGCCCCCGGTGACCAGCAACTCTATGCCATGTATGAGCCGCCGACGAAAACTTACAACGGCATGCCGCCGGTCGTGCGAGGCGTGGCGGCCGATGATCAGCGTTCGCTGGCGGCCCTGTTCATCTGGCTTCGGGAGTATGTGGCCGCAAAGAGCGAGGCGCTCCGGCCGGTGACGGAACCGCAGTTCAACAACGTGTTCGCCGCGTTGGACGCATGGATCACGGGGTATCCCGACGACCTGAAGGCACACCAGGAACTGCAGAGGCGTGCCCAGGAGGAATCCGAACGGCGCCTGAGAGAATGGCAGGCGGCCCAGCAACGGGCCGAAGAGGAGCGGCGTGCAAAGGAGCAGGAAGCCACTCGGACCGCGGAGGCTGAACTCAAAAGCGTCAAGGAAATGTACGCCGCGTTTGCCCTCGCCTACCGGAACCGGGATGAAAGGGGCTTGCTGCAGCATGTGTCCACCGACTGGGAAGCGGCGGGGGACATGACCTACGACGACCTGGAAGAGAGCCTGCAAAACAGCTTCTCGGTGTTCGACGAAGTGGAGTTCAGCATACAGGATCTCCAGCTACGCCGGATCGCAGACACGCTGTATTCGGCTTCCTACAAGGCAAGTCTTGTCGGCAGGATACGGAGCCAGGGCCTGGTACACGAGGAAAACTCGCAGGTGAGCGACGAGGTGGTGATTACCCCGTCCGGTCCGAAAATCCATCGCACCTCGGGCGGCAGGATCTGGTTGAAGTAGGAAAAGGGTTTTCCGGCCCCCGGACCATGCCGGGGGCCGGGGGCCTCACCCAAAGCCGCTGGCAAACCGCGGAGGCGGGGATGGTGTCGCGTGCTCTTTGAAAAGTGGGGGCGAAATGGGTTCGACGGGAATATGGAGGCTATGGCTGCATAGCGAGCTGTCCGCCTACTCGTTAACACGTTGGAATAAATATAATCGCATACGATTTTAACTACGCCCTAGCCGCTTAAGGATTGCGCCCTTCCGGACTTTTTCTGCGGATCCGGAAAGGGCGTCGACTGGGGCATTTTTGAAATGGCTTCTGTTCCTTTGGTTGCGATTATTCCCCTACCGGCCCTTGAACACGGGCTTCCGCTTTTCCAGGAAGGCCGCGAACCCCTCGGCCCGGTCCTCGGTCTCCCGGACCCGGGCGCTCCCCTCGGCCTCCACGGCCAGGCCCCGTTCCAGGCCGTGACACCCGCCCGCGTGCATGGCCTTCAACACGCAGGCCACGGCCACGGGCGGCCGCTCGGCCAGCACCGCCGCGAAGGCCAGGGCCTCGGCCAGAAGCCTGTCCGCTGGAAAGACCTTGTGCACCAGGCCCATTTCCAGGGCCTGCCCCGTGGTCAGCCTGCGGGAAAACAGGATCATGTCCAAGGCCCGGTCCCGGCCCACGGCCCGCGGGAGGCGCTGGGTGCCGCCCCATCCCGGGATCAGCCCCAGGTTCAGTTCCGTCAGCCCCAGCATGGCCCTGGGGTTGTCCGTGGCCAGGCGGAAATGGCAGCAGAGGGACAGTTCCAGCCCCCCGCCCAGGGCGTGGCCGTTCATGGCCGCGATAACCGGCTTTTCAAAACCATCAAGCTTGGTCCAGGTCTCCCGCCCCAGCGGCCCGGTGACGTGCTGGTTGGCCGCGTCGGAAACGTCGAATCCGGCTGAAAAGCACTTGTCTCCGTCCCCGGTGATGACCAGCGCCCGGGCCTCCGGGTCCGCGACCACCTCGTCCAGGGCCCGGTCGAAATCCCGCATGGTGGCAAGATCAAAGGCGTTGGCCGGCGGATGGGCCAGCGTCAGCAGGGCCACGTGACCCTTCTTTTCCAGGCGGACGTTTGCGTAGTCCATGCTCCCTCCCTATTTGGACGCCTTGCGGTACCCCAGCCGGTCCATGGCGATGATCTGCTTGCAGATGTTGGACGACCCCTCCACGATGACGTAGGTGGGGATGTCCCGGTAATAGCGGGCCACGGGGTACTCCGTGGAGTAGCCGTAGGCGCCCAGGATGCGCATGGCAAAGCTCGCGCACTTCATGGCCGCCTCGCCCGCGAAGTATTTCGCCATGGCCACCTCGTAGCCGTTTTCCATCTGCCCCTGGTCCTTCTGCCACGCGGCCCGGTACACCAGGAGCCGCGCCGCCTCCACTTCCACGGCCATCTGGGCGATCAGGTCCTGGTTCATCTGGAACCTGCCCACGGGCTGGCCGAACTGGACGCGCTCGTTGCAATACTTCACGGCCTGGTCCAGGCACGCCTGGGCACAGCCCACGGCCCCGGCCGCCGCGGACAGCCGGGTGTTGCCCAGCGACGCGAACACGATCCTCGCCCCGTCCCCGGGCTCGCCCAGGAGGTTTTCCCTGGGCACCCGGGTGTTCTCGAAAAAGACCTCCCCCGTGGGCGAGGAGTGGGACCCCATCTTGTCCAGGTCCGTTGTGGAGATGCCGTTCATGGTTTTGGGCTCCACGATGAACGCGGAAAGCCCCTTGCCCCGCTTCTCCCGGTCCGTGTAGGCGTAGACGATGAGCACATCCGCCTGGTTGGCGTTGCTGATCCATGTCTTCTGCCCGTTCAGCACGAAGTGGTCCCCGTGGTCCTCGGCCAGGGTCTCGATGGACATGACGTCCGACCCGGCGTTGGGCTCGGTGATGGCGAATCCGCCCAGATAGTCGCCCGCCACAAGCTTGGGGATGTACTTTTTCCTGGCCTCTTCGGTGCCGTAACGGAGGATGGGAAAGGCGCACCCGATCATGATGAGGTTCATCTGGACCCGGAGGGAGGACGACGCCCGGGCCACCTCCTCGGTGATGATGGACGCCGCGAGCCAGCCCATGTTGTCCCCGCCGTACTCCTCGGGGATGACGGCGCCGAAGAACCCAAGATCGGCCATGGGTTTCAGCACCTCCCTAACGGGCAGGTAATGGTTCCTGTCCCACTCGTCCGCGTGGGGCGCGATCCTCTTCCGGGCGAACTCCCGCACGGCGTTCCTCAACATCTCGTGTTCCCTGGAAAGTTCGAAATGCATGGCTTCTCCCGTGGCTGCTGGGGTTGTAGGATGTCTCGCGGGGGGCCCCCCCTTCCCAAAAAAAACCTGCATCATTCGTTGGTCATTTTTGATGCCCTGCAACAAGTCGGAAATCCACCAAAATCGTCATCCCGACGAAGGCCGGAATCCAGGCTTTTCCTGGCGGCGAAAGGGTCCTTTTTCCGGGCTTCGGCTATGCGTCCATCCCCTCCAGCACCGCCGCGATGCCCAAACCGCCGCCGCCGCAGATGCATTCCAGGGCCAGCCTCTCGCCCCTGCGCCGCATCTCGTGCATGAGGGTCACCAGGACCCGGACGCCCGTGGCGGCGATGGGGTGCCCCAGGGAGATGCCCGACCCGTTCACGTTGACCTTGCCCCAGTCTTTTTCCGGCACGCCCATTTCCTTCAAATCCGCCAGGACCTGGGCGGCAAAGGCCTCCTGGATCTCGATCAGGCCCATCTGGCCCAGGGACGTCCCCGCGGCCGCAAGCGCCTTCCTTGCCGCCGCGCCCACGGTGAGATGCGTGCGGGTGGGGTCGGCCCCGGCCACGGCCACGGACCGGACCTTGACAAAGGGCCTGATCCCAAGCTCCCGGGCCTTTTCCGCCGACATGACCACCACGGCGGCGGCGCCGTCGTTTTCCGTGGACGAGTTCCCGGCCGTGCACACTCCGCCGAGCACGGGTTTCAGCCGGGCCAGTTTCTCCAGGCTCGTTTCCGGCCTGGGGGTTTCGTCGCGGTCCACGGTCACGGCCTCTCCCTTTTTCCCGGGCACCATGACCGGGGCGACCTCCTCCATGAACCTGCCCGCGTCCCAGGCCGCGCAGGCCTTCCGGTGGCTCGTGAAGGCCCACAGGTCGCATTCCTCGCGCGTGACGTTCTCCTCCCGCGCGGCGGTCTCGGCCCAGGACATCATGGACGGCAGCACGCCGTACCGGTGTTCGGGCTGGCTCATGACCCGGGCCCGCTGGATGCGGTCAAACAGGGTGATGCCCCACTGGCGAAGGTCCCCGTGTCCCCGGGGCATACCCTTTTCCCCGCCGATGCCCCATTTGACGCTTCCCGGGAGGTAGAACTCCGCGTTGGACATGCTCTCCACGCCGCCGGCCACCACGATTTCCGCCTGTCCCGATGCGATAAGCGCCCCGGCGAGCCGCACGGTTTCGAGCCCCGTGCAACACCGCTGGTCCACGGTAAGCCCGGTGACCCCCTCGGGCCACCCCGCGTTCAGGAGGGCCATGCGGGCGATGTTCACGTATTCGCCGTTCTGGTAAGACTGGCCCAGGATCACCTCGTCCACCTGCCCGGGCCCGATCCCGGCCCTGCGCGCGGCCTCGTTCAGCACCAGGGCCGCCAGGTCATAGGCCTCCACGGACCTCAAGCCGCCCAGGTAAGCCCCCACCGGCGTCCTCACCCCGCTCGCAATGACTATCTCCCGCATGATACCCCCTATTGACCCTTGCCCCCGCAAAATCCGCTCCTAGAACCCCCCGTCCGGCATGTCCATGATCTCCCGGCCTTGCCGGGTGCACAGGGCTGCCCGGACCCGGGTGTGCGGCAGGGTGGTTTCCACCCACCAGACGGCCTGGAGGACCTTGCCCCGGAAAAAATCCGCCGGCCTGCCCGTTCCCACGGCCCGGGGGGCCGCGATGACCGCCATGTCCAGGAGGCGCCACGCCATGGCCACCTCGGAAAAGGCGAGCAGCGCCGGATAAGTGTAGGAGGCCCACTGGAGGGGATCGGTCCCCTGGCGGCCGGCCATTTCCGTGGCGGTCTCCCAAAGGTCCCGCGCCACGGATTCCAGGAGCCGCACCTCACTCCCCACGGCCGGGTCGTCCCGCCGGGCCTCGCAGAACCCCATGACCTCCTTGCGGAAGGCCGCGAGGCAGGCCCCGTCCCGGAACGTCATCTTGCGCCCCATGAGGTCCATGGACTGGATGCCGTTGGTGCCCTCGTACAGGGACATGATCTTGGCGTCGCGCAGGTACTGCTCCAGGGGATAATCCCGGCAGAACCCGTAGCCCCCCAGGACCTGGACGGCGGTCTCGCACACCCGGAAACCCATGTCCGAGCAGTAGGCCTTGATGATGGGCGTCATGAAGTCCGTGAGGTCGTGGCAATGCTCCCTCTCCGGCCCCGGGGGGAGGGTCAGGGAAAGGTCCGCCCACATGGCGCCCGTGTAGATCATGGACCGCATGCCGTCCACCGTGGCCTTCATCCACAGGAGCATGCGCCGCACGTCCGGGTGGTCCACGATGGGCACGCTCCCCGGTTTCCTGCCCGCCACGTCCCTGCCCTGGACCCGGGTCCTGGCGTACGCCAGGGCGTTCTGGTACGCGGCGGAGGCCAGCGTCATGCCGGAAACGCCGGTGTTGATGCGGGCCGCGTTCATCATCTGGAACATGTGGGCGAGTCCCTGGTTTTCCCTGCCCACCAGAAACCCCTCGCATTCGTCGCGCTGGCCGAACGATAACGCCGCCGTTGGCGATCCGTGGAGCCCGAGCTTTTCCTCGATCCCCGTGCAGGCCACGTCGTTCGCCCGGCCCAGGCTTCCGTCCGCGTTCACCCGGATCTTGGGCACCGCGAACAGGCTGATGCCCTTCACCCCCTCGGGAGCGCCCTCGATGCGGGCCAGCACGAGGTGAACGATGTTTTCCGTAAGATCGTGCTCGCCCCAGGAGATGAAAATCTTGTTCCCCTTGATCCGATAGCCGCCCCCCCCGGGCCGGGCCGAGGTCGTCAAGGCCGCCAGGTTGCTCCCCGCGTCCGGCTCGGTAAGGGCCATGGTCCCGGCCCACTTGCCGGAGAACATGTTGGGCACGAACCGGCGCGCCAGTTCCCTGGTCCCGAACGACTCGATCAGGTGCGCCGCGCCGTGGGTCAGGCTCGGGGCCATGTTGAAACTCTGGCATGCGCCGTACAAAAAGTCGTTCACCACGATGCGCATCATGTTGGGCATGCCCTGGCCGCCGAACTCCGGGTCCCGGGCCACGGCGGTCCACCCGTCCTCCCCGTATTGCCGGAAAGCGTCCTTCATGGCCGCCGGGCAGGTCACCCGGCCGTTCTCGAAACGCGGCGGGTCGCTTTCGCAAAGCTCGTTTATGGGCGCCACCACGCCCTGGGCGAACCGGACCGCCTCGTTCACCAGAAGGTCCAGGGTCTTCTCGTTCAGGTCCCGGTACCGGTCGAGGCGGCACAACTCGCCGTACCGGAGCTGGTCCTTCAGGATGAAGAACACATCCTTCATGTTGATCGCAAAATGCGTCATGGCCTACTTCCTCTTGCCGTTCTCGTCGTACTCGTACCACCCCTGGCCGGTCTTTTTGCCCAAATGCCCGGCCTTGACCTTGCGCCGGAGCAGAAGCGGCGGATAGAAGCGCGGGTCGCCGGTCTCCTGGTGCATGGCCATGAGCGCGCCGTAGGTCACGTCCAGGCCCACCATGTCCCCGGTCTCGAAGATCCCCATCTTCCGGCCCGAGGCCAGGCGCAGGCCCTTGTCAATGTCCTCGCACGTGGCCACGCCCTCCTCCACCAGGCGCATGGCCTCGATGGTGGACGGGAAGTTGATGCGGTTGATGACGAACCCGGCCACGTCCCGATTGACCGTGATGGACTCCTTTCCGATCCGCTTCACAAAGGCCCGGCCAGCGTCCATGGTGGCGTCCGACGTCTCCATGCCCCGGATCACTTCCACGGCCTGCATCATGGGCACCGGGGAAAAGAAATGCAGCCCAAGGACCCGGTCCGGCCGTTTCGTTGCCGCCGCAAGTTCCGTGATGGGGATGGCCGAGGTGTTGGACGCCAGAAGCGTCCCCGGCGCGCACACCCCATCCAGCTTCTTGAAAATCTCCCTTTTCACGTCCAGCCGCTCGAACACCGCCTCCACGGCCAGATCCACCGCTGGTGCCGCCGCCATGCCGGCCAACGGATGCACCCTCGCCATGATCGCGTCCCGGGCCTCGGAAAGGCTCCCCTTTTCCACGAACTTGCCCACGGACCACGCCATGGCGGAAACCGCCTTCTCCACCTGCCCGGCCGTCACATCGGTCAAATACACCTCCAAACCCGCCTGGGCGCAAACCTGGGCAATCCCCCCCCCCCCAAACCCCCCCCCCCC
>JAHJUF010000441.1 GCA_018829095.1 Pseudomonadota bacterium
GCCGAAATCGATGACGATGAGGGGGCACCGGTACTTTTTCCAGGCGGCCACGGCGTTCACCAGGCGGTCCGCCCCCACCTCCATGGGGTTGTCGTAGAGGATGGGCATGCCGAGATCCATGCGGGCGTCCACCCACATGGGGGCGTGGCCCAGGTACTTGGCGCAGAAGGCCTCCAGGGTCCGGCGCATGGGGGGCACCACGCAGGAGACGATGGTGTGGGAAAGCTCCTCCAGCCGGATGCCCGCCTCGGAAAGCAGGGCCCGGGCCATGACGGAGAACTCGTCGGCCGTGGACTCCCGTCCCGAGGTCAGGCGCCAGTCCGCCACCAGGGATTGGTTGTCATACACCCCCATCACCACGTTGGTGTTCCCCACGTCCAGCACCAAAAGCATGGCTTTTCGCCCCTCTCTTCCTGAAAAGGAAAAGATCGTATCGGGTTCATTGAATCCACCCAAATAATTGCCGGAAGGAATCGGTTATTCCGGCAACATCTGTTGCTCCTTCCAGATCTCCACGGAAAACACTTCAGGGTCCGACCCGGCCAGCACGGCCTCCAGGGGCAGCTCGATGACGGCCCGGCGGACATACACCCCCCGGGCCAGATCCGAGGCGTCCACCCGGACTTTGAGTCCCTCCCCCCGGGCCAGGGCGTTCAGCACGTCCACGGGGCCTTTTACCGTAAGGCCGATGGCCGGGGGCTGGACCCGGGCCCGGAAGCCCTCCGGGACCAGGACCTCCACAGGCACGCCGGAGAGTACGGTTTCGCCCATGATCCGTTGGATGGTGATCTCCACGTCCACAGGACCGGATACGGACACGGAAACCGCGGGACCGGGCAGGTCCAGGGCCGCCTTTTCCCGCAGGTCCGTTGTTCTGCCCTCCAGGGAAACGGGGCGGGTGGGGGCGGTCTCCAGGCGGGACAGGATGCTCTCAGGCCCCACCAGGAGCACCAGGGAGGGGTCGGCCCGGGCGGCGGTGACCGTGTAGCCGTCCGGGGGCTGGCCGGCCGTGCGCACCACGGTGGGCACTTCCTTCTGGACTTCCCGGTCCAGGGTGAACTTCAGGGTGGCGGGGGCTGCGGCCGCTTCCACGCCCCAGGGCAGGGAGCCCGGGGTCAGGCCCGTGTGCACGGTGATCACCCCTTCCCGGGCGTTGGAGAGGTCCGGGGAAAAGGCCGGCCTCCGGGCCACCAGGCGCCTCACCATGAGGCGCGGGCCGGACACCAGGACGCTGATGCGGCTTTGGGGCGGGTCCAGGGCCGTGAGACCCGGCGGGGGCTGGAGGAGAACCGGCGCGGAAATCCGGGCGGTGACCGGATACAGGGCCCAGACGCAGAAGGAGGCCGCCGTGAGGGCCAGGAGGGCGGCCAGGTGGAACCAGCGCCTGGAGTCGCTTTTGGGGTGGGTCAAGGGCATGGACATGCCGTTTTTGGGGTCAGTGGACCGTGACCCGGGCCAGGGCGTCGGTTATCCGGAGGGTGGCCACGGCCCGGGGCACGTCGTGGACCCGGAGCACGTGGGCCCCGGCCAGGGCCGCAGCCGCGCAAACAGCCTGGGTGCCCCACTCGGTCTCCCGGCTCCGGGGGTCTTCGGCGGCGGTCATGCCGGCTTCGGACAGGATGCGGCGGATGAAGGCCTTGCGGGACGGTCCCACCACCACCGGGGCCCCCAGTTCGGCCAGGACCGCGATGTTTCGGATGAGGAGAAGGTTGTGTTCCACGGTCTTGCCGAACCCGATGCCCGGGTCCACCAGGATGAGTTCCCGGCGTACCCCGGCCGCGATGGCCCGATCCATGGCCCGGGACAGGAAATCCCTCACATCCAGTACCACGTCCTCGTACTCGGGGTTCACCTGCATGGTCCGGGGAGTCCCCAGCATATGCATGAGGATCACGGGCACCCCGGCTTCAGCCGCCACCCGGCCCATGCGGGGGTCCCCGCCCAGGGCCGTGACGTCGTTCACGATGCTGGCCCCGGCGGCCAGGGCCTTTTCCGCCACATACGCCCGGGAGGTATCGATGGAAATGGGCACGTCCACCCGGGAGGCCAGGCCCGAGATCACGGGCAGCACCCGGGCCAGTTCATCCTGCTCGGACACGGGCGC
>JAHJUF010000442.1 GCA_018829095.1 Pseudomonadota bacterium
CGTCGCCGGCCAGCACGCTTTTCACCCGCCCGCCCTCGGCGTTCACCCGGATGACCGGGGTGTCGTAAAGGATCTTCCCCCCCAGGCTCTTGATGTAGCGCTCGATGGGGACCACGTAGGTTTCGCCCGGCGGGTGCATGAACACGTCGATGGCCATGTCCCCCGGGGTGCCGGAACCCAGGGACAGGAGCATGATGGTGTAGAGGGCGCTGGTGTTGTCGATGCCGTCGAACATGGCCATTTCGGTGGTGGGGCCGAAGAACCGGTAGATGAGGCGCTCGGGCATGCCCACGGACCGGGCCCACTCGGGAAAGGAAACCGCGTCAAGGGCCATGCGCTGCTTTTTGCTGGAAAAATCAAAGGACATCATCTTCCGCATGAAGGGCGTATTCAGGGGAAAATCCTGTCCCCCCACGATGCCCAGGGCCTTGCGGTTGGCCTTCATCATCTCCAGGTAGCCCAGAAGCCCGGAGAATCGCGTGGGCATGCCCATGACGGCGTTGGTGCCGTCGCGGTCCAGGAAGTTGTACATGGTGGTTTCGCGCGGCAGCTTCCACAGCTTGTATCCGTGGCGGCCCATGAACTCCCGGAGGTTGTTGTAGAACCCCCAGACCGCGTGGGCCCCGTGGTCCCGGGGGTAGCCCGCCCAGTTGGGGACGTTTTTGGGCGGCACGCCGAAGTCCGGGTCCCGCCAGGATTTGAGCTTGCCCCCCAGGGAATTGGTCTTTTCGATGACCGTGACGTCGAATCCCCGGTCCAAAAGCTCGCAGGCTGCGTGCATGCCCCCGAACCCGCCCCCCAGGATGAGGACGGACTTGCCGTTTTTCGGCAGGCGCGCGTGGTTTTCCGGCACGTCGGGGTAGTCGTCGCTGTAGATGTTTCCCCCGCCCGAGCAGCCGGGGAGGCTGAGGGCGGCGGCAGCGGCGGCGGCTCCTGTTGCGCTTGTGGCAAGAAACTTTCTGCGGGTCATGGGACGGTCGAACACGCGCTTTTCAGCCATGATTCTTCTCCCGGGCTGGGTGGGGTCGTTTCCAGTCGGCCAAGGGCCGCAAAAAGCCGAACGGTTCGTCATTCCGGCGAAAGCCGGAATCCAGTTTCCGGCTGGTCATAAAAACACTGGATCCCGGCCTTCGCCGGGATGACGGATTCCTGGTTCTCCGTCATTCATGGACGAAGAGCTTCACCGACAACTCCTCCACCTGCTTCTTGATCTGGTCCACCATGACCTGGATCTCCTCGTTGTCCGAGGTCTCCTTGATCTGCTCCAGGGTGACCTGGACGTGTTTCAGGTCGTAGATGGCGTTCACCAGGTCCCGTTCCCGGGACCGTTTCATCTCCGGCACCACCGTGTCCGTGACCATGCGGTTGATGGACTCCACGGAGGCCTTTTCCACACCCCGGTCCTGGGAGAGCACCAGGAACAGGGCCACCAGGGCCACCAGGAGGGCCAGCCAGGCGATTTTGTTCCCCTTTTTCTTCCCGGCCACGGCCTTTTCCGGCTCCGGGGACGCTCCGGCCGCAGGTTCGTGCACGGCCAGGCCCGCGCCTTGCTTTTCGTCGCTCATGTCGTTCTCCTCCTTGGGACCAACAGGACCGGGACCCTCTCCCGGGTCATGGGTTTTCCTTGTCTTGCCCATCGCCGAGCTTTCTCCGGTACGCCACCACCGCCACCAGGGCGAGGACCAGGAATCCTGTCACCATTGCGCCCTGGACGCGCCACTTCCGGGGCGCGGTGCGTTCCAGTCCCCGGGCGATTTCCGAAAGGCCGGGCAGGATATGGCTGGAAAGGACCCGGGCCAAGTGTTCCGGGGCCTGGGCGTGAAACGCCGAGGCGTACAGATCCCGGGCCTCGTCCAGCTGTTTCATGGCCTGGCGGGACGGAAGGTGCTCCTTTTTCCGCGCGGCCAGCTCGCCGGCCAGGGCGTCCATGCGCTCCCCGGCTCCCCGGGCGGCGGTCAGGATTTTCTCCACCGGCTCCATGGAGTGGCAGCCGCCGCAGTTCTTCGGGTTCAGCAGGGCGAGGGAGGGCTTTTCCACCTCATGAAACCCGTGGCAGGTGACGCAGTCCGCCGGGCAGGCCAAGGCCGCGCCAAAGGCAAAGGGCCGGGCGGCGGCCAGGGCGGCCTCCTTTTCATGGCATTTGCCGCAGGCGGCCAGGGCTTCCCCCCGGGAGGGCAGGCCCATGTGGCCCTTCTTGAAGTCCATGTACAGGAGGCGGTCGCCCCCGTGGCAGTCCGAGCACGAGGATTCAGCCCGGAAATGGACGCTTTTCTTCCAGGCCAGGACCGAGTTTTCAGCCTGAAGGCGTTCCCCGGTGAGGTGGCAGCGGACGCAGGCGTCCTGGAGCGCGAACAGGGGGTCCGCGGCCCGGGACGCCGGGACGGAAAGGGCCAGGGCCGCCAGGAGGACCGGGGCGAGGTATCTTTTCATGACCACAACCCCCACAAGGTGAGGACGACAAAAACAGCCACTCCGGCCCAGAACGCCCGCACGAAGACCGGCCGTTTCCGGGGGTCCCGGGGCCCGTTTTTATCCAGGACCGGCAGGAACAGGATGAAGCCAAAAGCCGCCAGCAGGGCAAAAAGGCCCCAGCGCTCGGACGGCAGGATCTTCAGGACCTGGTACGGGGCCAGGAAATACCAGTCCGGCTTGATGCGGTCCGGGGTAAGCAGCGGGTCGGCCGGGACCTTGCCCCCCACAGCCAGGTCCCGAAAGAAATAGACCCCGGCGAACAGGATGGAGAGGGTCCCCAGGACCACGGCCGAACGGTGCAGGACGTTATGGGGGAAAATGGGCTCCGTGGGCACGGGCAGGCCGTCGGCCACCAGGGTCAGGGCCTTGGCCGGGCATTTTTCCAGGCAGGCCCGGCAGGCGTTGCAGGCGTCCGGGGAAACCACGGCCCGGCCGCCCTCCTTTTTCCGCCCCGTCACCCGGGCCGCGCGAAAGGGGCAGACCTTTTCGCAGGCCCCGCAGGGCGCGCATTTTTCCGCATCCACCCAAACCACGGCCTCGGCCGGGGCCGAGACGCCCACCCGCCAGACCCTCTTGACGTGCCACCACAAAAGCCCGCCCACCACAAAGGGCAGGAGGAACACATGGAAAAAGTAGAACCGGGCCAGGGTGGCGCCCCCCACATCCTGGCCTCCACGTAGCGCGTGGACCAGGCCCCGGCCGGCCAGGGGCACGGCTCCGGCTGCCTCGGTGCCCACCACGCAGGCCCAGAAGGACTGCTGGCCCCAGGGCAGGAGGTAGCCCGAGAACCCCGAGAGCATCATGGCGGTCAGAAGCGCCACGCCCGTGTACCAGGTCCCGGCCCGGGGTCCCCGGAAGGCCCCGGTGTAGAGCACCCTCAGGAGATGGATCATGGCCGCCAGGATCAGGAGCTTGGACCCGGCCGAGTGGAGCCCGGAGATCAAAAGCCCAAAGGGCACCTCCCCCCGGATGAGGCTCCAGGACTCGAAGGCCCGGGCCGGATGGGGCCGGTAGTACAGGAAGAGGAGGAGCCCGGTGGCGAACTGGAGCACGGCCAGGGCCACGGTGGCCGTGCCCGTGTACGAGAGCCAGTCCGTCCACCGCCGGGGGGCCAGGGTGCGGCCGGTCATGATCTCCCGGCCCACCACCCGGGCGCCCACCCGCTTTCGGGCCAGCCAGCGGCCGGCGGCTTGGGTGGCCAAGGCGGCGGCCCTCCTGGCTTTGGTTGCTGCGTCCATAGCTTTGCACCCGTTTGATGAATAGGGGGAAAACGAGCCCCGGCGACCGGCGTCAGGCCATGAGAATCCGGATCTCCTGGTCCGTGGCCTCCACCTTGTATTCAGCGAGATCCATGGGCGGCGGCCCGGCGATGACCCGGCCGGCGGCGTCGTACTTGCCGCCGTGGCAGGGGCACTCGAAAAGATTCGTGTCCGGATTCCACCGCACCAGGCAGCCCAGGTGGGTGCAGGTGGCGGCAAAGGCCCGGACCCCCCGGTCGCCGTGGAGCACCATCACCGGCACCGCCCCCAGGGCCAGGATCATGGAAAACCCCTGGGGCACGGCGTCCGCAGCCAGGGAAAAGGAGCCGTCCGGGTTGGCGGTGAGGGCCGGGCCCGATCCTCCCGGGCCATCCCCCCGGGAAAAAGCCTCGCCGGCCAGGGGCCCGCCCCGGTGCTTCGCCCCCTGGCCGGAGAACACGAACCTGAAAGCGGCCCAACCCGTGACCACGGCCCCGGCTCCGGCCAGGATGGTCAGGGATTTGCCCAAAAAGCTTCTCCGGGTCTGTTCGTGATCCATGGGTTCAGGCCTCCCCGCCCGGGCCCGGCCCGGCCAGGTTGTATTTCTCACGGATCTTTTTCTTCCGCCCGGAGAACTCCCGGAACCCCACCGCGCGGATAAAGGCGTTGAACGCGCCCGGGAGCCAGCTCCGCATGGTGAGGGTCATGCGGTCCGTCATGGTGGGGAAGATGTAGAAGCGCCCTTGGGCCACTCCCTCGGCCACGGCCACGGCCACGTCGCAGGCCCGGCACATGGGGATGGCGAGAAGGATGCCCGGGGCGTCGGCTTTGCCCGAGGCCAGTTCGTCCAGGATCATGGGGGTGTCGGTGGTGCTGGGCAGCGCCAGGGACACCTTCACGCCCTTTCTCTCCATCTCAAAGCGCAGGGCCTGGGAAAAGCCCACCACACCGGCCTTGGTGCCGCAGTACAGCGACATTTTGGGAAAACCCTGGAGCCCGGCCACGGACGCCACGTTCACCACGTGGCCGCAGCCCCGGGCCGCGAACCGCTCGCAGGCGATGCGGCAGCCGTACACCACCCCCAGCCAGTTCACGCCGGTGATCCTGCGGATGTCCGCCGGGTCAATCGCCGTCAGCTCCCCGGCCACCCCGATCCCGGCGTTGTTCACGAACACGTCCAGGAACCCCAGGCTCTCCTCGGCCCGGTCCACGGCCTCGCGGAAAGCCTCGTAATCCGTCACGTCCAGGGGGATGCTGAACACCCGGCGGCCCGTGGCCGAGGCGATTTCGGCGGCGGTCTCCTCCAGGAGGGGGGCGTTCACGTCCGCCAGGACCACGGAGGCCCCGTGGCCGGCCATTTCCAGGGCCAGGGCGCGGCCGATGCCGCTGGCGCCGCCGGTGATGAACACCTTTTTGCCGGGATAGAAATCCGATGGCTTCACAGGGGACCTCCTGGGGAACGCCGGGCCGGGCCCTGGGCCGTGGCGGCATGGAAAGGGGGTATCGGGTTTCTGGTTCGGGAAGGGTTTTCAAAAAGGTGGCGAGCCGAAGCGGGCATGTTCATCCTGACCGGTAGGAGTCTCAAAATGACATGTCAGTCTAAGGCAGCGTAAAGAGTTCTTTTTCGTGAGTCAAATCTTTTTTCTACGGTAGGTAAAATCTACTAGGGAAAGTAGCGAAATCCTGGAAATCGCCCCGGAACTCCCCTGAAAACCGTGGCAGAGCCCTGTTGGCTTGAACCCCGCCCCGGGCAATGGTAGGTTCCGGAAGGCCGGAAACCGAGACGGAAGGCCGGTCGGGCACCCGGAGCCGGAAGAAAGCCCATGGACACCCAACTCATCGCCTGGAACGGGCTGCGCTTTTTGGCCCCGGCCGGATGGCGGCCCACAAAAATAGGCCCGCGCTTTCTGCATTTCGCGGACTCCCGGGGGCCGGTCATGGACATCCGCTGGAAAAGGGTAGGCCGCCGTTTCTCCCCCGGGGCCTGGGTGAAACAGGCCCGGGGCCTGGCCCCCGCCCCCCTGGACCCGGACTGGGAACGCGCCCTGGGGGATTTCGCCACAACGGGGCTTTCGGCCCGGGGGCCGGCCAAAGCCCGGGGCCTGGCCGCCTTTTGCCCGGAAACCCAAAACGCCTTCGTGTTCTTGTTTTACGGGGAAAAGCCTCCGGCCCGCCGCATCACCCGGGTCCTGGCCTCGTTTTCCGACCATTCCGTTGACCCGGACGTCCTCTGGTCCCTGTTCGACATCCAGGCCCGGACGCCCCGGGAACTGGCCCTGAAAAAGCACCGGTTCGAGGCGGGCCGATTCGAGCTTTCCTTTTCCGGCCGGGGGACCTCCCTGACGCTGACCCGCTGGGCCCCGGCCACGGCCCTTTTGGAAGGCCGGACCCTGGCCGAATGGGTGCGCGAGCGCCTGCCCCAGGCATCGGGGCTTTCCCGGGATACGGACGATCAGGCCCTGGTCCAGTGGGAGGAACCCCCCTCCCCCTCGGCGGCAAAACGCCTGGCCCGGCGCCTCTCCGGCCGCCCGGCCCACACCCTCTGCCGGGCCTGGGTGGTGCCGGAGAAAAACCGGATCCTGGCTGCCGCCGCATCCTCGGGCCGCCCCATGGACAAGGCCCGGATGCTGGCGGTTTTCGATTCCTTCCAGGCGGTATAGCGCCCAAGGGCCGAGCCCTCCGGCCAGGGAGAGCCGGTCTTCTTCCGGACGGGGCTCCAGTCCGAGGGGCGCTCCTTGTCTAAAAAGTCCACCCGCGGCTCCATCTCCTCCGGCAAAAGGTGCACATCCTCAATATGGATGGCCCTGCAACCCCCCCCTACTCCGCCGACATGGCGCTGAACATACTGATAAATCTCCCATTTTTTCTTTGCTCCGCCCCTGCCCGCAACAGGCCAACAGTCGGACAACAGCCGCCCCGATCCAGGAAAAAAAGTCCAACCCCTTCCGGTTTTGGCACTCAGGGGGGATTTTTGCGAGGCCATCAACTTTGATGGAACTGCAACAAGTCGTCATCCCGGCGAAGGCCGGGATCCAGGATCTTTGTAACCTGTTGAAAAGACTGGACCCCGGCCTTCGCCGGGATGACGGTTGAGAGTGGTTTCAGGACTTGTTGCAGCTTCATCAACTTTCTTCCTTTTTACAGCGACCTCTCCCCCAGCCAGTCGGCGGACTGTTTCCAGAGTTGGGCCGGGGCGGCGCTGCCGATGATCACGCCGATGTGGCCGCCGGGGGTCAGGGCGAATTCCTTTTCTTTGGACCCCACCCGGTCCAGGATCATGCGGGCCGAGCGTTCGGGTACGATCTTGTCCCCGGTTCCGGCAAAAGCCATGATGGGGCAACGGATGTCGGAAAGGCTCGCCTCCTTCTCCCCGATGGTCATGCTGCCCTTGCGCCCCAGGCTGTTGGCCAGAAAGATCTGGACCAGAATGTCCTGCAGGGTGCTGCCGGGATAGTCCAGGAGGTTGTTGATCCACTGGGAAAGGGTGTCGTGGCCGGTCAGGTACTTGCGGTCCCAGAGGTTCACCAGCAGGTCCACCTGGCTCTTCACCACGCCGATGGGGTTGGTGAGGTTGAACCCGATGGTGCCCAGGATGCCCGGGATGTGCAGGAGCCGGGGGTCCAGGTCGGCGATGCCCACGCCCAGGGCCTTTTCCAGCTTCCGGGCCGGGAGCCCCACCAGGGAGAAGATCTTGCCCGCCGCGCCCATCTGGTGGGTGTCCACCGGGCTCGCCACGGTGACGATGTTCTTCACGTTTTGGTCGTGGAGCACGGCTGTGTACAACAGGCAGAAGAGCCCGCCCATGCAGTAGCCCCAAAGGGAGAGCCCCTTGCGCCCCGCGTCCTTCCTCACCGCTGCGAGGGCGTCGGCCATCCACACCAGAATGTAGTGCTCAAAGCTCACCCGGGCGTGTTCCCGGCCGGGCTTGCCGAAATCCACCAGGTACACGTCGAACCCCCGGGCCAGGTAGTACCGCACCAGGCTCCGCTCGGGATACAGGTCAAAGGCGAAGCCCGGGGCCATGAGGGGCGGGATGAAGACCAGGGGCATGCGGTGGCGTTTCTTCTCCACGGGCACGGTCATGCCCTGGACCGTGATCTCGTCTTCGGCCAGGGGGTGGTAGTGCTTCACCGTGAGGAGCCCGTCCTCGTGGATGATGTCGCCCGGGGTCTGGCCGGACAGGGTGTAGACGCTCTTCCGCATCCTCCGCTCGCCTTCGTGGACCAGGGAGAGGAGCACCTTTTCGGAAAACTCCGAGATGCGGTCCGGGTTGTAGGCGAGCCCCCGAGATTTTTTCGCCATAGCCGCTGCTTCCCCCTTTCCCAGCTGAAAGGGCTTGGCCATGGACACCATGTCGTGGCCCTTGCCCCGGCAATTCCAGGAGAGGGAAAAAAGGAGCCGGGCCATGGCCGTGGTGAGGGGGCCCACGATGGGCTTGCCCGTGGTGAGGAGCGACACGGATATGTCCCGGCCGGGATCGGACCAGCACAGGTGGGAGGAAAAGCCCCAGTAGCCGGTGCAGTTCCGGGAATACGTGCCGAAGATGCCCACGGGGGAGGCCCCCATCATGAACCCGCCGGCCGTGTAGCGCATGGGCAGGAGCAGCGTCCGGTCCAGTTCCATGGCCGTGGAGACCGTGAGGGCCCGGCGCACGGTGAGCGGCGAAAACACCCGCACACCGTCGAGTTCTCCCTGGTTGGCCAGAAGCTGGAAAAATGCGGCCATCTCCCGGGCCGTGGCAAAAAAATTCACCGAGGGGATCACCGCGTCCATGAAGGCGGGGCTGTTGGAAAGATTCACCAGCCGGTCCCACCGGGCCCGGAGAATGCGTTTGGCGTACAGGGAAAAAGGGAAGGCCGCGGGCTGGCCCGTGCGGTGGTTGAAGGCCGCGAGATCCTGATCCTCCGGGGCGAGGCCGTAGTTGAAGAACCGCATGCCGAGCGGCCCGGCGATGTTTTCGGCCACGTAGTCCCGCAGGCTCATTCCCGTGACCCGCGTGAGGATCTCTCCCAGGATGAAGCCGCCGGTGAGGAACCGGTAGGCCGTGTGGCGGCCGCCGGGATGGAAGGGGGCGTTCCGGCAGATGAGGGAGAGGCACTTTTCCCGGTCCAGGAGAATCGCGGGGTCTACGCCCTGGGGCATGGCCGGGACGCCCGAACGGTGGGTGAGGATGCCGTGGAGGGTGATGGACTCCTTGCCCCCGGCGGCGAACTCGGGGATGTAGTGGGAAACCGGGTCCAGGAGGTTCACCGCGCCGGTTTCGGAAAGATGGTGCACGGCCATGGCCAGGACCGCGTTGGACGCGGAGAACAGGCACACGGGCGTGTCCGGCGTGGCGGGGACCGTTTCCGCCCCGTCGGGGTCCTTGGGCCCGTTTCCCCGGGCATGGCCGATGGCCCGGTTGATCACCACCTTGCCCCGGCGGCGCAGGCAGAAAAAGACCCCCGGGTGCAGGCCTGTCTCGTAGACCCCCTGGACCGCCTTCCAGATGGCGTCCACTCCCCGGCGGGACATTTCCGCCTCGGACGGGTCCACTTCCCCGGTTGAAGCGGAAATGTCCACCCGGGTCACGGCGTCCAGGTCCTCGGGCACCCGCACGTGAACCGCCGCCCTCCGGGCAATCTCCCGGGCGGTCCCGATCCTGGCCAACGCCCTTGAAGACGCTCCCCTCCGTTTGTCGCTCAAGCTCTTCCCTTTCGCTCAAATCGGCCGGACCTGCACCGTGCAGAACCTGATGGTATGCGAACAAACATCATAACCCATTTGCCCGCCGCGAAAAAGGGGCCCTGGCCGCGCCCGTGGCAGCCGTCCCCGGCCGGTCAGGATCCCCGCGATGCATCAGAACGGCGTATCCCACCATGCGCGGCCCCAGGGTCCGGAGAAACTCCTCCTCCCCGAACCGGCGGTTGGTTCCGGGGTCCGGGTCCATGACCCAGAGGTCCCCGCCGTGCCGCCGGACCAGGATGAAGTGGAGGATTTCATCGTTGTCGTAGACCAGGTGGATGGACTCGGAGCCCATTTCCGGCCGGAGGAGGCCCAGGAGTTCCGGTTCCTCCCGGTATTCGGCCAGGGGATGGCCCAGGCGGCGGTGGCGGGCGGCGGTCCGGGAGTAGACGCGGTGGAGGTAGCGGTGGAGCAGGCGCTGGACCGGGGTTTTGCCCCGTATGGCCCCTCGGCCGGGGCCGGAGCGCACCCAAAGCCGGGCGTCCAACCCCTGGGACAGGGCGTATTCCGCGATGCGGGCCGGGGTGCTCCCCAGCACCAGGGCGTGGCGCACCTTCTTCCAGATGGCCATTTCCCTTTCCCGGGAAAGGCCGCCCGCGCCCAGCTCGTGGAGGGCCACCATGAGGCAGGCCGGGCCGCAGGTGTTGATGCGGGATTGTCTCCAGGCGGCTGGCGGCATGTCGGGTCCGGGAAGGTGTTTGATTTTTCGGTGCGAACGCGGGTAATCCTAATCCAGAACCGGCCGCTCATCAAGGTTCCGAGTTGAAGCGGTTGTCAAAACTCTTGTCAGATGGAAGATGGGAGAAAAAAGCCCTCTTGGCCCATCACCTGGACGCCGCCTCCCGTCATTCCGGCGAAGGCCGGAATCCAGTCCGGTCAACAGGCTAAAGCCTTGCCCGTTTTGGGCTTGGGGAGGATCAGGACCCCCGCGCCGATCGAGTCCTTTTGGGGCCTTCGGTCCTTTTTCCTGGATTCCGGCCTTCGCCGGAATGACGGCCCGCAGAGATGGGCTCACCAACCCAAAACGATAAACCTTCTGACAATCGTTATAGAGGGCGGCCCAGGAGCCGGACATGGAGGCGATTATTTCCCATCTTGGCCTGTTGGGGCTCTTTTTGGTGAGCTTCACGGCGGCCACCCTGGTCCCCCTGAGCTCCGAGGGCGCGGTGGCCGCCCTGGCCGCCTCGGGCTTTGACCCGGTCCTGGTCCTGGTGACGGCTACAGCAGGAAATTCCCTGGGTGCCCTGGTGAATTATTTCGTGGGCAAGTGGGGCGGGCGGTTCGTGTTCTCCCGGTGGATCCGAGTCCCGGAAAGCGCCCTTAACCGCGCCGAGAGGACCTACGGGAAATACGGCGCGCCCGTTCTGTTCCTGGCCTGGCTCCCCGTGGTGGGAGACCCCCTCACCGTGGCGGCGGGGGTCCTCAAGGTGAAGTTGCCGGCCTTCCTCTTCTGGGTGATCCTGGGCAAGGCGTTCCGCTACGGGGTGGTCCTGGGCGGGATGGGGGCCCTGGGCTGGGCCCTGGGATAGCCCTAATGGCGGCCATGTCCGGAATGGTTCTAAGCCGGAACCCCTTCTGGGGAGGTCTTCAAAAATCCGTCCAGGAGCTGGGCCAGGGCCTGGACCTGGAGGAGGATGTCTTCCAGGGGGGTGGCGTAGCTGTCCAGGGCCCAGTTGGCGGCGATGAGGTTGACCGCGCCGGCCAGGCCCGTGGGAACGATGGTCCGCTGCAATTGTTCGGCGGAGAGGGCGGGGAAGGCCCGGGAAAGGGCGTGGGCGATGAGGTCCACCAGGCGTTTTGTGGCGGCTTGGTATTCCTGGTCGATGCGGCCGCTGACCCCCAGGATCTCAAAATACAGGATTCTTGCTTTTCTGGGGTCGTCCAGCAGGTCCTGGTAATAGGTGCGAAGCGTCCGGGTGACGGCCTGCGCCGGGGTTTTGGCCGGTTTTTCCACGTTGGCCCATCCGGTTTCCAGCACCCCGTTGACCACCTGGCCGTAAACCGCGCTCAACAGGTCTTCCTTCTTTTTGAAGGACTCGTAGAAATAGCGCTGGGTCAGACCCGCCAGGCCGCAGATGTCCTTGATGCTGCTTTTGGCAAAGCCCACCGTGCCGAATGCCTCCAGCCCGGCCTCGACGAGCGCGGCCCGCCGGTTCTCCGTTCTCAGGCCCGCTTCCACGCCGCCGTAGGCTCTTGGATTTTTTGACGGGATATTTTTCATTTTTCTATTGTGACATTTTCTCTTGTCAAATGCAACCGCCTCTGGTATGTTTTTTGACAATGAACCGTGTCAGATAAATCAACTGATTGAAATACAACGGAAAAGGAGGTTCAGCCGCCATGTGGACGGTGAAGGGGAAAAACGCCATTGTCACCGGCGCGGGCTCGGGAATCGGCAAGGAACTGGCCCTGGAACTGGCCCGGCGCGGAGCCAACGTGGCCATCACGGACATTGTGGCCGGCCGCCTGGCGCCCGTCAAAAACGAACTTTTGTCCCTCGGGGTAAAAGCCGAGGCCTACACGGTGGACCAGGCCGATGAAAAAGCGGTGGCGGAATTTCACGGCCAGTACACGGCAACATGGGGCCGGGCGGACATCCTGTGCTTGAACGCCGGGGTGGCGGCCACCGGCCCGGTGGAGAACCTGACCCTGGAATATTGGAAGTGGAACCTGGGGGTGAACCTGTGGGGACCCATTTACATGGTGGAAAAATTTGTCCACCAGATGATCCAAAACCAGGGCGGCGGCATTCTCATCACGGCAAGCGTGGCAGGTTTCATGAGCTTTCCCGGCATGAGCCCGTACAACACCAGCAAGTACGGCATGATGGGATTCGCCGAAACCCTGCACATCGAACTGTCCAAGCACAACATCCATGTGTGCGCCCTGTGCCCGGGCTTTATCAACACCAATATCGTTTCCGACGCCCGCATGGCCTTTGACAAGGAGGGCGGCGGAAAGGTCCAGGACAAGGCGGTCAAGTTCTACGCCACCTACGGCGCGGACCCGGCCCGGGTGGCCAAAGACGGACTGCGCGGGCTGGCCAAAAATCGTTGCGTCCAGCCCTCGCCTTACCACGCCTGGCTCATGTACTATTTCAAGAGGTTTTTGCCGGGCTTTTACTGGCGGCTCACCCGCCTGGCCTGGAAAAAGGGATGGGTGGTTTAACCCACTAAAATCGAAGCGGAAAACCGGACGGACAGGAGACACCCATGAAATTTTCCCTGCTTCTTTTTGGATTGTGCCAGTTCCTGAAGTTCTCGTCTTTGACCAACAAAGCCTTCAAATTCGCCATCAAAAACGCGGGGGTCCGCATGATGTTCAAAACCGCGGACAACAGCCAGGGGCGTCTTCTCGTCTTTGACAAGGGCAGGGTCACCTCCCGCTCCGGCGCGGACCACGACTTTGATGTGGCCCTGGTGTTCAAGGACGCGGCAACGGGTTTTTCGATCCTGAGCGACCGCAAGAGCGACGCCATGTTCAATGCCGCAGCCCGGGGCGACATGCATCTGGAAGGCATGAACGCCTGGGCCGTATGGTTTGAAGGCATCACCAAGCTCATCCTGTAAGAGACTGAAAAACGCAACCTGCGATCGATACCATTACGGGACATCTACTCAAGGAGGAAGTCATGGGCAAGACCACCGGGGGACATCTCGCGGCAAAGTACATGAAGCAGGTGGAAAAAGTCAGCACGGTCTTCACCCTCTCGGGCGGGCATATCGAAAATCTCCTGGACGGCCTGGCCAAAAATGGCATCCGTACCGTGGACGTGCGCCACGAGCAGGTGGCCGCCATGATGGCCCACGCCTGGTCGGTGTACAAAAAGGAAACCGGCGTGTGCCTGGTGACGGCCGGGCCGGGATTCACCAACGCCCTGACCGGCATCGCCAACGCCCATTTGGACAACGCCCCCCTGGTGGTGCTGTGCGGCAGGCACCCCCTCCGGGACGACCTGACCGGCGCGCTCCAGGAAATGAACCAGATCGACATGGTAAAGCCCATCACCAAGTGGGCAGCCACCTGTTACGAGGCCAAGCGCATTCCCGAATACCTGAGCATCGCCTTTCGCCAGGCCACCCAGGGGCGCCCGGGCCCGGTTTTCCTGGAACTGCCGCCCGACATCCTCTTTGGCGAGGTGGACGAAGACGCCGCCCCGTTCCCGGAAAAAAAGACCCACAAGACCCATACCGTCCCGGCCCCCTCGGAACTGGAAGCTGCTGCCAAACTCATCGACGCGGCCAAAAGGCCCCTGATCATCGGCGGAAACGGGATCGGGAACAGCGACTGCAAGGAGGAACTCACCGCATTCATCGAAAAATCCGGGGCCCCCTTTGCCCTGGTCAACTCGGGCAAGGGAGTGGTGCCCGACGACCATGAACTGTCCCTGAGCGAGGGCGGGTTCACGGGCCTTCTGGCCGGAGCGCCCCAGGCGGACCTCATCATCGCCCTGGGGATCCGCTTCAACTGGATCATGATGTCGGGCAAGCTCTTCCCGGACGCCAAGGTGGTGCGCGTGGACATCGACCCCACGGAGGTCGACCGGAACCGGGCCTCGGACGTGGGCCTGGTGGGGGACTGCGCCCAGGTGCTGGCCCAGCTGACCCCCAAGGTAAAAAAACGGACCCACAAAACCTGGCTGAACAATTTGAAAAAGGCGACCGAGGCCTTCATCTTCACGGAACTGGAGCAAAGAAAGACCGTTTCCGACCCCATCCATCCCAACCGGCTGGTGGCGAAAATCATGGAGAAGGTGGGCCTGGACGCCTATTACGTGGCCGACGGCGGGGACACGAGCTACTATGCCCTGGCGGGCTTCCGTTCCATCCATCCCGCAGGGGTCATGAA
>JAHJUF010000443.1 GCA_018829095.1 Pseudomonadota bacterium
GCGGACCTGATCAAGTACCGCATGCGGAATGAGTCCTTTGTGCACCGGGCGGCCCAGACCAAGCTCCCCACCTGCCACGGGGGCGAGTTTACGGCCGTGGTGTACGAGAGCGACGCGGACGACCTGCTCCACATCGCCCTGGTGAAGGGCGAGATCGACCCGGAAACCCCCACCCTGGTGCGGGTCCACAGCGAGTGCCTCACCGGCGACGTGTTCGGGAGCCTGCGCTGCGACTGCGGAGACCAGCTCCACAAGGCCATGGAGATGATCGAGGCCGAGGGAACGGGCGTCATCCTCTACATCCGCCAGGAGGGCCGGGGCATCGGCCTGGTGAACAAGATCCGGGCCTACGAACTCCAGGACCAGGGCCAGGACACGGTCCAGGCCAACGAGAGCCTCGGGTTCGCGCCGGACATGCGCAACTACGGCATCGGAGCCCAGATCCTGGTGGACGTGGGCGTGCGCAAGATCCGCCTCATGACCAACAATCCCAAGAAGATGGTGGGCCTCGAAGGCTACGGCCTGTCCATCGTGGGGCAGGTGCCCCTGGAGATCCCGGCCAACCGCTACAACGAGAAATACCTGGAGTGCAAGAAACTCAAGATGGGCCACCTTCTGAAGATGGACGGCTACCGCTAACCATCCGCCAAATCATGGCGGCTTCGAAAAAAGCCGTCAGGCAAGGCGCGCGAGCCGGGAAAAGGGGAGGCGTACTTCTGTACGTCGAGCTTTTTTCCGGGGAAGCGCAACGCAGCATCACGGCTTTTTGCGAAGCCGCCGAGAAAGGGAGGAAATATGCCGCGCATCATCGAGGGAAAACTCACCGCCCAGGGGAAGCGTTTCGGCATCGTGGTTTCCCGGTTCAATGACTTCATCTCCGACCGCCTGCTGGGCGGGGCCCTGGACGCCCTTTTGCGCTTCGGCGCGGTGGACGCGGACATTGACGTGGCCAAGGTGCCCGGGGCGTTCGAGATCCCCATGGTGGCCCGGAAAATGGCCGAGGGCGGCCGTTACGATGCGATCCTCTGCCTGGGGGCCATCATCCGGGGCGCCACGCCCCATTTCGACTACGTGGCCGCCGAGTCCTCCAAGGGCATCGCCCAGGTGTCCATGGAGTTCGGGCTTCCGGTGATCTACGGCATCATCACGGCCGACACCATCGAGCAGGCCATCGAGCGGGCGGGCACCAAGGCCGGCAACAAGGGTTGGTCCGCCGCCGTGGCCGCCGTGGAAATGGCCAACCTCCTGGGGGAGATCTCCGCGTCCTGATGGACCGAACCCCCTGATTCCTGACGGGAAGCCGGGCCTCGTCCTTTTGCGGGCGGCCCGGCTTCTTCAACCTGTTCAACCCGTTTTTGTCTGAAATCGCCATGAGCCGACGCCGAAGGGCAAGGGAACACGCGTTGAAGGCCCTGTTCTATGTGGAGGGCGCCGACCGGCCCGAGGACGAGGCTCTGGACCTCTTTATCGAGCATTTCCCTCCCGAGCCGGAGATTATCGATTTCTTCCACCAACTCGCGGAGGGGGTCCTTTCCCACAGGGAGGAGCTGGACAGCCTCATCCGGGCCCATTCCAAGAACTGGAAAATGTCCCGCATGTCCGGCGTGGACCGGAACATCCTGCGGTTCTCGGTCTACGAACTCCTCTTTTGCACGGACATCCCCCCTCGGGTCACCATCAACGAGGCCGTGGAAATCGGCAAGAAATACGGATCCGACGATTCGGGAGCCTTTATCAACGGCATCCTGGACGCCATTCGCATGGACCTGGAAAAGCGGGCCCCGACGCCCCCCGGGACTCCCCCATAAAAGGGAAATACGGCATGAGGGAAGTCCGGGTGGACGTCGCGGTGGTGGGAGCGGGCACGGCGGGTCTCTACGCCATGGCCCGGGTTTTGGAGAGGACAGACTCGGCGGTCCTTTTCGAGGGTGGCCGGGAGGGCACCATGTGCGCCCGGGCCGGATGCATGCCCTCCAAGGCCCTCATCCACGCGGCCCGATGCGTCCGGGACGTCCACGGGCCCGGCGCCGCAGGCCTGCCGCCCTCGGGCGGGGCCATGGACTACGCCCGGATCATGGCCGGGGTGAGGGAAAAGCGCGACACCCTGGTCTCCCGCACCGCGGCCCGGCCCAGGAAGCGGTTCGGCGAAAAGATCGTCAAGGAATACGCCTCCTTTGTGGAGCCCATGGTCCTTTCGGCCGGAGGGGTCCGGTATTTGTGCAAGAGCATCGTCCTGGCCCCGGGGAGCCTGCCCGTGGTGCCGCCGGGATGGCTTCTCGTGCCGGAAAGGATCGTCACCACCGAGGAGTTTTTTGACCTCCCCACTCTGCCCCGGGAGGTCCTGGTGGTGGGCATGGGGCCCGTGGGCCTCGAGCTTTCCCAGGCCATGGCCCTCCTGGGCCCGTCCGTCACCGCCGTGGAGATGGGGGAAACAGCCGCCGGGGTCCAGGACCCCGAGGTCCTGTCCACCCTCAAACAGGCCCTCCTGGAGACCCCCAATTTCCAGTACCATTTCCGCAGCCGTGCCGCCCTCCGGAGCGCGGGGGAGCGGGTGGCCGTGGAGATGGAAGACCTGGAGGGCGGCGCCCGGTGGGAGACGGCTTATGACCTGGTGCTCCTGGCCGTGGGCCGGGCCCCGGCCCTCTCCCGGCTGTCCCTGGAAAATGCGGGGATCGAGCTGGACCCAAAAGGCCGGCCCGTGGTGGACGGCAAGACCCTCCAATGCCCGGGACAAAACGTGTTCATGGCCGGGGACGCCTCGGCCCTGCGCCCCTTTTTCCACGATGCCGCAGACCAGGGCAGGCTCGCCGGAGCCAACGCGGCGGCCGCCGTTGCCGGGGAAAAGCCCGCCCCGGCCAAACCCAAGGCGCCGCTTGCCATCGTGTTCACCGAGCCCAACGTGGCGGCCACGGGCCTTTCCTGGAAGGACTTTTCCCAGGACGCCCATGTGGCGGGCACGGCCGACGTCCGGTCCTCGGGCCGGTGCTTCCTGGAGGATCGGGAACACGCCATCGTCCGCCTGTACGCGGAAAAAGCCACGGGCAAACTGGCCGGGGCCGAACTCTGCGCCCCGCACGGCGAACACCTGGGCCACTTCCTGGCCCTGGCCATCCAAACGGGTTTCACCATTGACCAGATGTTGGACCTCCCCTACTACCACCCCACCTATGAAGAACTCCTCCCCACCGCGCTCCTGGATGCCAAAAAGAAGATGGAATAGCAGGTTGCCCAAAAACGCGATTTGCGGCGTTGCGCTTCCCCGGGAAAGGACTCAACGTACAGAAGTACGCCTCGCCCTTTCCCGGCTCGCGCGCCTTGCATCTCATCGTTTTTGAACAGCCTGCTCATTAGCTGCGCCACCCCAAAACAACGGGACGCAACCGCTACAAGACTGCGCGGATGACGGGGAAAGTCCCCCCCCTTTTCAAAGAGGGGCAGGGGGGATTGGGTGAAGGGGCTCTTGATTCCCGGGTCTTTCCGGACGGGTGTCCGCCCGGAAAGGCGCGCTTCATGAATGATCCGGCCTATCGGGCTTCAGCCCGTTCCACCCATTTGGCGGCCAGGGAGGCGAAACCCGCGAGATCCCGGTCCGTGAACCGGGCGCGGATGCGTTGGAAGGTCTCGGGCTTTAAGACCCGCTGGTCCCGGAAGGTCTGGAACACCCACTTTTTCGCTCCGGAAAGCAGCGGGCCCAGGGCGGTGACGATGGCGTTGTCCACCACGTCAGGGGAGCAGGTGGTGCGGAACTCGTGGTCCACCCCCGATTCCTTGATGAGGCGGATGCTCTTGCGGATGTCGGCCGGGTCCACCCGGGGGGCCACGGTGCAGGGGTAGTTCTCGGGCAGGGTTTTTATGTCCATGGCCATCCGGTCCACCAGGCCCGCCGAAAGGAGGCGGGAGAGCATTCCGGGCCGGGAGCCGTTGGTGTCGAGCTTCACGGCCAGCCCCAGGGCCTTGATCCGGGCCAGAAAGTTCGGGAGGTCGGCGTGGAGGGTGGGCTCGCCGCCTGTCACCACCACGGCGTCCAGGAAACCCTTCCGGCTTTCCAGAAGGTCGAAAACCTGTTCCTCGCTCACATCCCCCGGGCCGGTATAATCCACCAGTTGGGGATTGTGGCAGAACGGGCAGGAGAAGTTGCACCCGGCGGTGAACACCACGGCGCTCATCCTGCCCGGATAGTCGATGACGGAACTGTCCAGCATGTTGGCGATGATCATGGGTACCGGACCCGGACGGGCCCTCCTTATATCCTGGCGAACTGAAGTTGAACTCCTTGGGTTACGGAGGAAAATTTCCTTCTGCCCCCTTTGAAAAGGGGAGGGGCTGCGGGCAGGCAAAACGCAACCACTGGAAAACCAAAAGTTTTTTGGGAAGGGGGTGCGGGGGAAACCCTTTTTTCAAAAAGGGTTTCCCCCACAA